>CAZCKI010000545.1:0-2384 GCA_964498815.1 uncultured Burkholderiales bacterium | reverse complement strand
AATTCCCGCCCAGGCGGAACTGGTATTGAAATCGCCGATGTGGTGCGCCATGTAGCTCGCCCGCGGCGAAAAGATGGTGAGATCGCTGCCGCGCTCCTGCATCTTTTTCAATTGATTATTGATGATGCTCTCGCGCAGCTCGTCGTCACCGATGTTCAGCTCGGACACCTTGGGAGCGATGGATGGGTCTTTCAGTCCGGCGATCTGGCGGTTACGCCACTCCTCCAGCGATTTGGGAGAAGTGGTGTAGTGGCCGTGGATATCGATGATCATGCTTCGTTCCTCATTGAGTTCCTCTGTTCGCTTTGCCGTCCCAGATGCTCGCCGGGATCATCACTTCGCCGCGCATCAGCAATCTGGCGGTACGCAACAACGCCGAACGCAGCACGTTCTGCGGATTGGCCGGATCCATTTCCAGTTCCACCGTGAATTCGCCGGTGGGATGTTCCACCGAAACCAGCTTGGCATTTCCGGCAGGCAGCTTCGACACCGATTGTCCCGGCGAGCCGTCCAGCACGCAGGCCGTCGCCACCGACACCGCCCCCAGCACGCCGATGGCGGCGTGACAATCGTGCGGAATGAAGGTGCGCGAACAGACCGCACCGCCGTCGCGCGGCGGCGCCACCAGGGTCATTTTCGGCACCACCTTCTTGCTCACGTCGCCCAGGCCCATGGCCTTGCCCGCCTGCAGGCGAATCGACTCGAGTTTCGCCTTCAGTTCGGTATCGGCGTTCAATTCATCGCGCGACTCGTAACCGCTGCGGCCTAGGTCGGCGGCGCGCATCACCACCACCGGCATGCCGTTGTCGATGCAGGTCACGTCCACGCCGTCGAAGCGATCCACGATATTTCCGGTAGGCAGCAGCTTGCCGCACACCGAGCCCGCGGTATCGAGGAAATTGATCTTGATCGGCGCCGAGGTACCGGGCACGCCGTCGATGCGCGCCTCGCCCTCGTAGGTCACGGCACCGTTGGGTGTTTGCACCACCATATCGCACAGCGTGCCGGTGTTCAGCGTCTGGATGCGCACCACCGTTTCCGGATGCGTGGCCGCGATCAGGCCGCGCTCGATGGCGAAGGGGCCGATACCGGCCAGCATATTGCCGCAGTTGGGCGTGGTATCGACGCGCGCTTCCTTGATCAGCACTTGCGCGAACAGAAAATCGATCTGCACTCCTGATGTCACCGACTTCGAAACGATGGCGACTTTGCTGGTGAGCGGGTCCGCGCCCCCCAAGCCGTCGATCTGGCGCGCGTCGGGCGAGCCCATCACCGCCAGCAGTACCGCATCGCGCTGCGCGGGATCGGCCGGCAGGTCGCTCGCCAGGAAATACGGCCCGCGCGAAGTGCCGCCGCGCATGAACAAAGTAGGGATGGCGATTTGCATGATCAGGGCGAATCTTGCGCTAAAAATTGTGGCGAAAAAACAGCGGTTCCGCTATTCGGGCCGTTCTTTCGGATGGAATGGTGTTTCGTTTTGCACATCGCAAAAATGTACCACCGATGGGCGCCTCGTTCCAGCGCTTCCTGCCGAAGAATCTTGCGACCCGAGCGTCGCCACCTATCCAATCCCCGGTACAGTAGCGAAATGAAAATCTGCATCTACGGTGCCGGCGCCATCGGCGGTTGGATGGGCGTACGACTGGCGCACGCCGGCCATCCCGTCAGCGTGGTGGCACGCGGCGCGACGCTGGCCGCCCTGCAACAGCACGGGCTGCGATTGCAGGAAGGCAGCAGCCTGGTCTCGGCCGCCGTCACCGCCAGCGAGCGGCCGGCGGATCTCGGCGTGCAGGACCTGGTCATCGTCGCCGTCAAAGCCCCCGCCATGGCCGAGGTCGCGCGGCACATCACACCGCTGATCGGCCCCGCCACCATGTTGCTGACCGCGATGAACGGCGTGCCCTGGTGGTTTTTCCAGGGCTTCGGCGGCGCGCTGCAAGGCACCGTGCTGGCGTCGGTCGATGCCGGCGGCGAAATCGACCGGCTCATCCCCTCCACCGCCATCATCGGCGGCGTAGTGCACGCGAGCTGCCTGCACCCCGAGCCGGGTCTGGTGCAGCATCACCTCGGCAATAAACTCATCATCGGCGAACCCTCCGGCGCAAACACCGCGCGCCTGCAGACGCTGGCGAGCGCGCTGACCGGCGCGGGGTTCGAGGTGGTACAGGCAGAGCAGATCCAGCGCGACATCTGGTACAAGCTCTGGGGCAATATGAGCGTCAACCCGATCAGCGCGCTGACCGGAGCGACCACCGATCTCCTGCTGGACGACGAGCTGGTACGCGGCTTCATTTCCGCCATCATGCTGGAAGCCAAGGAAATCGGTGCTCGCATCGGCATTCCCATCGATCAACGCCCCGAAGATCGCCACGCGGTCACGCGGA
>CAZCKI010000544.1:0-2397 GCA_964498815.1 uncultured Burkholderiales bacterium | reverse complement strand
ATATTTCAGGCAATGTACGCCGCCGGAATTCTCGGCGACGTTGCCGCCGATCGAGCAGGCGATCTGCGAAGACGGGTCCGGCGCGTAATAGAGTCCCAGCGCCGCCACGGCTTCGGAGATCTGCAGGTTGCGCACGCCCGGCTGCACGCGCGCGGTCCGCGCCAGCGGATCGACCGAGACAATGCTGTGAAACTTGGCCATCGACAGCAGCAGTCCATCCGTCAGCGGCGTTGCCCCGCCGGAGAGACCCGTGCCGGAGCCGCGCGCCACCACCTTGCAGCCGTTGGCGGTCGCCGCGCGCAAGGCGCCCTGCACCTCGGCGACCGTCGACGGCATGGCCACCAGCATCGGCACCGCGCGAAACGCGGGCAGGCCGTCGCATTCGTAGGGTCTCATTTCCTCGCGCGCCGAAAGCAAGGCATCGCGCGGCAATACCTCGGCCAGCGCCGCGGCCAGGCGATCGCGAATTTGACTTACATCGGGTTGGGCAACGGCGTCCATGACCATATTGGTGATGACCTTATTCGCCATAATAGGCCATACCAGCCGCACCTTGCCACGTGCGATGCTACCGATGGTTCATACCGTTCATCGGAAATCGCCGCTGCAAATTCGAGTTGCATCGCATCCGCTTGTCATCGGCAGCGTGCACGGTGCGTTATTCAGCCGGCGGAACACGGTCGGCCTGCACTTTTGGCGAGCGAATTGCGCCTACTTTGATACCGACAGTCGCGGTTTTCTCACGCCGGTCAGAGGTGCAGCGCCAGGCCGTGTTCCGCCACTTTTCCGCAGGCGCCGCTGTTAGCGGCTCTTAAGTTGCTGGTATTTCTGTTCGTATTTTTTCTGTAGCGCAGTGTGACGATCCCCCAGCGGCACGTCGCGTCCCTGGATGAAGATGCGTTCCACCTGCGTGGCGATTTCCAGCGGATCGCCGTTAGTGACGAAGAAACTGGCAAGCTTGCCCGCTTCCAGCGAACCCAGACTATCGGCGGCGCCGAGGATCTGCGCGGGATACAGCGTGATCGCTTTCAACGCCTCGTCGCGCGGCAAGCCGTAGGCTGCCGCAGCGGCGGCTTCGTAGGGCAGGTTGCGCTCGGTATCGGCTTCGAAGGTACTGCTGCCGCGCGCGATGCAGTAGCGCACACCGGCAGCCGACAGACGGGCCGCCAGCCGGAAGGGCGCGTCGATGTCATCGCCGCGCCGGAGCGGCAGGCGGTTCACGCCGTCGATCACCACCGGCACCTCGCGCTCGCGCAGCAACTCGGCCACGCGCCAGGCGTCCTGGCCGCCGACGATCACCAGCTTCAGGTGAAAGCGCTGCGTAAAACCGAGCGCGTAGCGAATCTGCGCAATGTCCTCGGCATCGATGAACACCGGCCGGGTGCCGGCCAACACCGCCCGCATCGCCTCCCAGCGCGCGTCGATCGGCTGCGCGGGATCGGCGGCACGCGCCTTGACATAGGCGGCCGCCGTCTCGAAGGCGGTTTCCAGCGTTTTCAGGCGTTGCTGGGTGTTCTTTTGCATTAGGTCCAATACGGTCGGCGGCAGGTTGGGGAACAGGGCCGCGTTGTGGCGCATGGCGGGCAGCACCACGCGCAACCCCGCTTCGGGGATGAGACTCATCTCTTCCCAGTTCCAGCCGTCCATCTGGATCAGCGCCGAGGTGCCGGCGATGATGCCGTCGTTGCGCACGCCCGGCACCGTCAGCGCGGCGAGGATGCCGTTGGTGCGCGTCACCGGGATGATTTCGCTGTCGGCGTTGACGCCGACCAGCGCGCGCACATTCGGATTGATGACGCCGACCTCGGTGGTGTCGTCGGTGGCGCGCACCGCCTGCACTTCGATCAGGCCCATCGAGGTATTGGCCGAGATCAGGCCGGGATAGACGTGCTTGCCGTCGAGTGCGATCACCTGCGTATTGGGAGGCAAGGCGGCCAGCGACGCAGCATCGCCGATGGCGACGATGCGGCCCTTGTCGATCAGCATGCGCCCGTTGGCGATATTAGCGCCGCTCACGGTGTGCAGGGTGGCGCCGGTGACGAGGATCGGATGCGATTGCGGCGGCGGCGGCACGTTTGGTGTGGCCCGGGCGGCGCCGATACACGCGGCAACGACGGCGGCGGCCAGACGGCAGGTATGCTTCATGGCTGCGCGCTTCATTGCTGTTCTCCCGTACATTCGTGCCAGGCCTCGCCGTCCCAGTAATCGTGCTTGACCGCGGCGGCGTGTTGCAACCAGTGCGTCACGGCGGCCATGTCGGCGGCGGTTGGCGGTGCACCCGGAGGCGGTTCGCTTCCCGGCGGGCCGGCGGGCCGTTGCGGGCTGGCCGCCGATGCCTTGGCGACCAGGGGCTCGCGCTCCTTGAATGCCGGGACGCGCATCGCCGCGTCTGCTTCG
>CAZCKI010000543.1:0-2420 GCA_964498815.1 uncultured Burkholderiales bacterium | reverse complement strand
CGATCTGGTCGCCGGACGGCAAGGCCATCGCCTATTTCTCGGACGAGTCGGGCGAATACCAACTGCACGTGCGCTCGCAGGACGGCAAGGGTGCGGCCAAAAAATTCGCACTGCACGGCGCCGGTTACTACGACCGTCCTGCCTGGTCGCCTGACAGCAAAAAAATCCTCTATACCGACAACAGCTTCAGCCTCTACGTAATCGATCTGGCCAGTGGTGTGTCCAAGAAGATCGCCAGCGAGCCGCTGTACAGCCCGCGCAAGACCATACGCGGCAGCTGGTCGCCCGATTCGCGCTGGATCGCCTACGGTCTCAATTCGCTCTCCTATATCCAGAGCGTGCACGTCTATTCTCTGGAGCAAGACAAGTCTTACGCCATCACCGATGGGCTGTCGGACGTGAGCCAGCCGGTGTTCGACAAAAGCGGCAAGTACCTCTACTTCTTTTCCTCCACCGACGACGGGCCCTCCACCAACTGGTTTTCGCTGAACAATCAGGACAACCACTCGACCGATACCATCTGGATGGCGGTATTGCGGCGCGATACGCCTTCGCCGCTCGCCAAGGAAAGCGATGAAGAAAAGGGCGTCGGCAAGGAGCCGGAAAAGAAAGATGCACCCGCTACCGAAGGCAAGCCAGATGAAGGCGCCAAGGATGCCGCCAAGCCTGCTGTTGCGGCCGCGGGCGCCCCTGCCGCCTCTCCCGCCAAGCCAGCCGCCGCCCCCGAACCGGTGCGCATCGATTTCGACGGCATCAATAATCGCATCGTCGACCTGCCGATCCCGGCTGCAGCCATGGGACGTTTGCAGGTGGGTGCGGCCGGACAGCTCTTTTTCCTGCGCGAGGCCGATGGCAAATTTGCCCTGCAACGCTTCGATTTCAAGGAGCGCAAGACCGAGACGCTGTTGCCCGAAGTGACCGACTACGAGGTCTCGTTCGACGGCAAGAAAGTGTTTTGGTGCCTGAAAGAAAATTGCGCCATTGCCGCCGCCACCGGCAAGACCATCCCGCCCATGGAAGGCAAGCTCAAGACCGAACTGATCGAAGTGAAGGTCGATCCGCGCGCCGAATGGCCGCAGATTTTCAATGAGGTGTGGCGCATCAACCGCGACTACTTCTACGATCCCGGCATGCACGGTGTCGACTGGAAGGCGATGAAGGCGAAGTACGGCGCCTTCCTGCCCGATGTCGCCACCCGCACCGATTTGAGCCGTCTGATCCAGTGGATGTGCAGCGAGCTCGCCGTCGGCCACCATCGCGGCATCAACGGCGATACCTTTGCCGAGGTGAGACCCATTCCCGGCGGCTTGCTCGGCGCCGATTACGAGATCGCCAACGGCCGCTATCGTTTCAAGAAGATTTACGGCGGCCTGAACTGGAACCCGTCGCTGCGTTCGCCGCTCACCGAGCCCGGCGTCAACGTGAAGCAGGGCGATTACCTGCTGGCCGTGAATGGAAAAAGCGTCGCAGCCACCGCCAATCTCTATAGCTTCTTCGAGAACACGTCGGGCAAGGCCATCGACATCAGCGTCGGCGCCAACGCCGACGGCATGGGTGCGCGCACCGTCACGGTGGTACCGATCGCCAACGAGCTCGACCTGAGAAATCGCGACTGGGTGGAAGGCAACCTGCGCAAGGTCGATGCCGCCACCGGCGGGCGCGTCGCCTATGTGTACGTGCCCAACACCGCCGGGCTCGGCCACACCTACTTCAAGCGCTACTTCTACCCGCAGGCGCACAAGGAAGCCGTCATCATCGACGAGCGCTTCAACGGTGGCGGCAGCGTGGCCGATTACTACATCGACATCCTGCAAAAGAAGGAGATCGCCTGGTGGGCGATGCGCTACGGCGCCGACATGAAGACGCCGTCCGCGTCCATTCAGGGGCCGAAAGTGATGCTGATCGAGGAAAACGCCGGCTCCGGCGGCGACCTGCTGCCGTGGATGTTCCGTAAATTCAACGTCGGCCCGCTGATCGGCAAGGCGACCTGGGGTGGCCTGGTCGGCATCCTCGGCTACCCGGTGCTGATGGACGGCGGCCAGATCACCGCGCCCAACCTCGCCTTCTGGACCCGCGAAGGCGGCTGGGGTGTGGAGAACGAAGGCGTGTCACCCGACATCGATGTCGAACAGACGCCATCCGCCGTCATCGCCGGCCACGACCCGCAACTGGAAAAGGCCATCGAAGTGATCCAGGCCGAGCTCGCCAAAAATCCGCCGCCCGGCGTGCCCAAGCGGCCGGTGTATCCGAACAAGGTGCAGAAGTAGCAGATTCAAGATTGTCGTCCCGGCGTAGGCCGGGACGACAGGGTTTCGCTAGTAGCTCGTCCGCCGCGAAAACGCGATAAACGTTTCCGCGCTCTCGACCAGTTCGGCGTTGACGTACTTTACGTTGGCGCCGGGCGGGCCGCTGTGGCACCA
>CAZCKI010000542.1:0-2425 GCA_964498815.1 uncultured Burkholderiales bacterium | reverse complement strand
TGTTGATCTTGCCGAACACCACGTCCGGATATTGCTCGGAAGCGGCCTCGAAGGTCGGCGCGAAGGCGCGGCAGGGGCCGCACCACGGCGCCCAGAAGTCGATCACGACAGTCTTGCCGCTTTCGATGGTGGCGTTGAAGTTTTCCTTGGTCAGTTCAATGGTAGCCATGTGAGGTCTTTGCGTGATTGGATGTTCGGTGAGTCGACACTGTCGGCCACAACATACAGATTTGCCAATTCAAAGTTTGAATCGCCGCAATAGACACGCTATATGAAATGCCCGGCGTTGCGCGCTACGCGCGCTCCCAGCTCGCGCAGACTCGCGGCCGCGCGTTCGTTCTTCACGCTGCCGTCCTCATTCATCAGCCCGTCGGCGCGCGGCACCGCCACCACCGGCAACACGAAGGCGCCGAGATTGGACAAGATATAAGAGACATGCGGCAGTGCGCGGATGGTGCCGAAACCGCCGGCCGAGGCGCCCATCAGGCCCACCACCTTGTTTTCGAACGGCAGGCGCCCGCTTTGGCCGTCGACATCCTGCGACAACCAGTCGATGGTATTTTTCAGGAGCGGCGTGATCGAGGTGTTGTATTCGGGGCTGGCAATCAGGAGTCCGGGCGCTTCGATCATCTTCTTGCGTAGCGGCAACATCGCTTCCGGGACGCCGTTGGCGGCGTGCCACTCGGCGTCGTATAAGGGCATCGGGTGCTCACGCAGGTCGATCACCTCGACCTCCGCGCCGGCCGCGCGCGCACCCTCCACCGCCAGCGCCAGTGCCTTGCGGTTCATCGATTCGCGCCGGTTGCTGCCGGCGAATGCCACAATTTTTGCCATGATATTTTCCTGAGTCGGGGAGTGGATTCTAGCGCGTCGGGTGTCCAGTGCGATGGAGCGGCCTACGCCGTCTCCGCCAGAAAACCCATCTGGCCGGTCATGTATGCCTTCTCGGCCGCACGCACCTGCTCGATGCTATTCATCACGAACGGTCCATGGAACACCAGCGGTCCTTCCGCCGGCGCACCGCCCAGCAACAGAACGTCGAGCGCCTCGCGCCCGCTATTGCTGAATTCGATCGCGCCGACTTCGTCGGTGTACACCACCAGACTGCCGATAGCGACCATTTGCGCATTGGCCGAAAAGGAACCACTGCCGTTGATCACATACGCAGCGATCTCCTGTCCGGGCGGAATATCGCCCGCGAACACCGCGCCGGGTGCCAGGCGCACATGCCACAGCAATAGCGGCATCAGCGCGTCGGCAGGACCCTTGGCGCCGGCAAATTCGCCCGCCACCACGCGCACGCTGCCGCCGGCGATGGTGTGTTCGACGATGTCCTCCGCGGCGATACGCTGGTAGCGCGGCGCCATGCTCTTCATCGCGCGTGGCAGCGTGGTCCAGAGCTGGATCCCTTGCAGCGTCATCTCGGCCTCGTTTTCGGCCTGCGGTGCTTCGGCGTGAATGATGCCGCGCCCGGCGGTCATCCACTGCGCGCCGCCGGCCGCGACGATGCCGACGTGCCCGGCGGAATCGCGATGCTGCTGCCGCCCCGACAGCAAATAGGTGACGGTTTCAATGCCGGCGTGCGGATGGGGGCCGACGCCGTCCTCGCCCGGTTTCACGCGAAACGGACCAAAATGGTCGAGGAACACCCACGGCCCCACCGATTTACGGGCGTGGTCGGGCAGCGCGCGACGCACGGTGAATGTACCTACGGGTGCAATGTGCGATTGAATAATTCGTTCTATCTTTCTCATGACCATCTTCCTTTCACCGTGCATTGTCCGACTCGGGCGTCACATCCCCGCAAGCGGGGCCCCTGCTCTTGGCCCTCGCGTCCATACCCTTCAAGTACCCACCGGCGCCAGATGCGATTGAATAATTCGCTCGATTTTCCTCATGACCCTTACTCCTTGTCGATGCTCCACCTGCCCGGACCAAAGGCGACCAGCATCAGCATGCCGCCGAAGATGGAAATATTTTTCAGGAAATTGATCACCTGCGCCTGCGCTTCCGCGGCGGGCAATCCGGCCGGATTGTGAAAGATCAGCGTGGTCGGGATCAGGAACAGCGCGATCGCCGCCGCCGCCCAGCGCGTTTTCCAGCCCAGCACCAGCGCGAGACCTCCCAGCAACTCGACTGCGGCGGCGCCCGCCGCCAGCAACTCCGGCAAGGGCATGCCTTTGGAAGCAATGTAGCCGACCGTACCGGCAAAGCCGGTGACCTTGCCGAAGCCGGAGATCAGGAAAATCAGCGCCAGCAGGGAACGGCCGGCCAGCGCCGCACTATTTTGCAGTTTGGTGTTCATATTGTGTCTCCAGTCAGGGATTGAGATCGAATACCAGCACTTCGGCATCTTCGCCGCTTTCCAGCACGATATTGCCGCCACCCGTCAGCTTCATGGCGTCACCAGCCTGCAGGCGCTGGC
>CAZCKI010000541.1:0-2428 GCA_964498815.1 uncultured Burkholderiales bacterium | reverse complement strand
TGAGCAGAACTCGCAGTTCGCCGCCGGCAAGATCGGCCAGTCGCCCAACGGCGGCGGGCAGGAGATGGTCTATACCATCACCACCAAGGGCCGCCTGGCCTCGGCCGAGGAATTCGAGAGGATCATCGTGCGGTCCAACCCCGACGGCAGCGCGCTGCGCCTGAAGGACATCGCGCGCGTGGAACTCGGCTCCAAGGACTACGAGTTCATCGGCCGCATCAACGGCAGGCCCGCCACGCTGATCGGCGTGTTCCTGCAGCCCGGCGCTAACGCACTGGATGTGGCGAAGGACGTGAAGGCCACCGTGGCGGCCGCCGCGGAACGTTTCCCCAAGGGGCTCACGTATTCCATCCCCTACGACACCACGCGCTTCGTCGAAGTATCGATCCGCGAGGTGCTGAAGACCCTGGCCGAGGCCATGGCCCTGGTGTTCCTGGTGGTGTTCCTGTTCCTGCAAAACTGGCGCGCCACCCTGATACCGTTCGCCGCCGTGCCGGTCTCTCTCATCGGCACCTTCGCCGGACTGAAGCTCCTGGGCTATTCCATCAACACCCTGACCTTGTTCGGCATGGTGCTCGCCATCGGCATCGTGGTGGACGACGCCATCGTGGTATTGGAAAACGTCGAACGCATCATGCACGAGGAGGGGCTGGCCGCGCGCGATGCCGCTCTCAAGGCCATGCGCGAAGTGACGGGCCCGGTGATCGCCATCGTGCTGGTGCTGGTGTCGGTGTTCGTGCCCATCGCCTTCCTGGGCGGCCTCACGGGCGAACTGTACCGCCAGTTCTCGGTCACGATCTCCATCGCCGTGGTGATTTCTGGGGTAGTAGCGCTGACCATGACGCCCGCGCTGTGCGTGGCCCTGCTGAGTGGCGCCAAGCGCAACCCGGCGCGTTTTTTTGTGTGGTTCAACGACTGGTTCGCGCGCGTGACGCGCGGCTACACGGGTGGCGTGCTGTGGATGATCAAACGCGGCGCCCTCGGCGCCACGCTGTTCGGGGGCATGATTGCGCTGATGTTCGGCCTCTTCTTTACCACGCCCAGCTCGCTGCTGCCCGACGAGGACCAGGGTTTTTACATCGCCGCCGTGTTCCTGCCCGACGGCGCCTCGCTGGACCGCACCGACAAGGTGGTGGGCGAGGTGGTGGCCGCCATCAAGTCCAATCCCAACAACGAGGACGTGGTGGCCTTTACCGGCTTCGACTTCCTGGGCGGCGGCTACCGCAATAGCGCGGCCACCATCTTTGTCACCCAAAAGCACTGGGACGAACGCAAGGTCCCGGTGGGGGCTCTGGTGGGCGAGTTCTTCATGAAGACCGCCGGCATCAAGGAAGCCCTGACCATCGCCTTCGCACCGCCGCCGATTTTCGGCCTGTCCAATACTTCGGGCTTCGAGGTGTACTTGCAGAACAAGGGCGAAGGCGGGCCGGAAAAACTGGCGCAGGCCATGGGCGGCGTCATCGGCGCATCGCACCAAAGCAAGGTGCTGGGGCTGGTGCAATCGCTGTGGCGCCCCGCGTCTCCGCAACTGAAGCTCAACGTGGACCGCGAAAAAGCCAAGGCCCTGGGCATCCCGCTGGACTCCGCCTTCAACACCCTGGCGGCGACGCTCGGCACCTACTATGTCAACGACTTCAACAAGTACGGCCGCACCTGGCAGGTATTGATGTCGGCCGACGCCCAGTACCGCAAGCGCCCCGACGACATCAGCCGCATTTTTGTGAAAAGCGATCGCGGCGCCATGGTGCCGGTATCGGCCTTCGCCAAGGTGGAATACTCGGCCGGTCCCGACTCGCTGGATCGCTACAACAACCTGCCGGCCGTGAAGATTTTCGGCCAGGCCGCGCCTGGATATTCTTCGGGGGAGGCGATCGATGAGTTCGAAAAGATCGCCAAGCAGGTATTGCCCTCGGACATGAGCTACGACTTCACCGGCTCGTCCTTCCAGGAAAAGCGCGCCTCGGGTAGTGCCGCCGTCATCATGCTAGTGCTGGCGGCCATCATGGCCTTCCTGATCCTCGCGGCCCAGTACGAAAAGTGGTCCCTGCCCTTGTCGGTGCTGTTCGCCATGCCTTTCGGCGTGGTGGGCTCACTTGCCGCGGTGTGGCTGGTCAGTAACATCGGAATCTTTCTGGGCGCCACCTCGCTCACCAACGACGTTTACTTCAAGATCGGCTTGGTGACGCTGCTGGGGCTCGCGGCCAAGAATGCCATCCTGATCGTGGAGTTCGCGGTGCACAAGTCCGAGGAGGGCATGAGTTCGGCGGCGGCGGCACTGGAAGCGGCGCGCCTGCGCTTCCGGCCCATCCTGATGACCTCCATGGCCTTCATCCTGGGTGTTGCGCCGCTGGCCTTTTCGCACGGCGCAGGCGCGGGTGCGCGCCACTCGGTGGGCACCGGCGTGATGGGCGGCATGCTGGCCGCCACC
>CAZCKI010000540.1:0-2433 GCA_964498815.1 uncultured Burkholderiales bacterium | reverse complement strand
GATCATTCCTTGGTGGCAGATGAGCCTGTGGATGGTGGTGTGTTCCATCCTTGGTGTGCTGATCGCTTTTCCGATGAAGCGCCGTTTCATCAACGAGGAGCAGCTGCCGTTTCCGGAGGGCCGCGCCGCCGGCGTGGTGTTGGATGCGCTGTATACGGGCGGCGCTGCGATGGGCATGTACAAGGCGAGGCTGCTGGCGGCGGCCACCGCGCTGGCGGGCCTGTACCAGGTCATCATCAGCGATGGCTGGATGAAATTCATTCAACTCAAGATCCTGATGATGGGCAAGTGGGCAGGAATGAGCGAGGCCTGGAACCTGCAAGAGCGCTTCGACCAGTACTACTACGATGCCGCGGTAAAGCTGCATTGGTGGATCCCCAACATCCTCGGCACCGACTTGCGTAAGCTGGGCCTGCGCTTCACGTTTGACTTCGCAATGATCGGCATCGGTGGGTTGATGGGTATCCGCGTCGCCAGCAGCGTCATGCTGGGCGCTTTTATCAATTTTGTGATCCTCGCCCCCATCCTCATCCAGCACGGCGAGATTGCACCGCGCCTGTTGCCCAATGGCACCATGACCGCGATTTCACGCGTGGAAATCGTCAATCAGTGGGCGCTTTGGTGGGGGGTAACCATGATGGTGGTGGGCGCCATGGTGAGCTTGTTTGCGAACCCGGAAATCTTTACCAAGGCATTCAAGACGCTGTTCGGCAAGAAAGCGGTAGAGCCGGTCGGAGGCGACGTCCTTAAGGATATCGAGGTGCCGCTTTGGGTGTCTTACCTCGGCGTGCCGGTGTTCAGCGTGTTGGCCGCCACCGTGTCGCACCAGTTTTTCGACGTGCCGTGGTTGCTCGCCTTCATTTCGCTGCCGCTCATCTTCGTGCTGGCCGTGATTTGTACCAATTCGATGGCACTGACTTCGTGGACCCCGACGGGGGCGCTATCCAAGATTACCCAGTTTTCGATGGGGGCCATCGATCGCACCAATCCCGCCAGCAACCTGATTCCGGCGGGCATCACTGCGGAAATATCGGCCAATGCCGCCAACCTGCTCTCGGATATCAAGCCTGGCTATATGCTTGGCGGCAAGCCGCGCCACCAGGTGATTGGCCATTTGATCGGCATCCTGTCCGGTACGGTTTTTGCCGTTCCCTTGTTTTACCTCTTGTTTCTGCCCCCCGATGCCAACGGCGTGCGCAGTACCACGACCATCATCTCCGAACAGTTCGCCATGCCCGCCGCGCTGCAATGGAAAGGTGTTGCCGAGATCATCGCCAAGGGTCTCAGCAGTCTGCCGTATTCCGCACTGGTATCGATGGTCATCGCGGCCGTGTGTGCCGCCGCCATCGAAATCGCGCGCATCGTTACCAAGGGCCGCTTTCCGCTAACGGCGGTGTCCATCGGTCTTGGCGTGGTCTTGCCGCCCGAATCGGTTTTTATGATGTGGGTCGGCGCGCTGCTGTTTTGGTGGATGGGCCGAAAGAACAAGACTGCCGGCACCAAGGGTCACGATTTCTGGGTGGAAGGCTGCGAGCCGATTTGCGCCGGCCTCATCTCCGGCGCCGCACTGGTCGGCATCGGCAACGCCATATTAAACGTATTGATTTAGACCGAAAAAACATTCACCACAGAGGCGCGGAGAGCACAGAGAAGGTCGAAGGCTTTACAGGTTTTCTCGGTGCCCTCTGTGTCTCTGTGGTTCAACGCCTTTGACTTTGAATATCTTTGAAATATTGCTGCGCCACAATGACGCCATCACCCAATCTGCCACTCGACGGACCTAAGACATGTCAGCCCTGAGCGAAGAACAAGCCCGCGCCTATATGCACAAACTGCTGGCGGCCATGAGCCAGCAGGGCGGCTCGGATTTATTCATCTCCAACGATTTCCCGCCCAGCATGAAGGCGCACGGCAGCATGGCGCCGCTGGCCGCGCAAAAGTTGACCGGAGACGTCACCAAGACGCTGGCGCACGCGATGATGAACGAGGAGCAGCGCGAGGAATTCGCCAAGGAAATGGAATGCAATTTCGCCATTTCCATTCCGGGGCTGTCGCGCTTTCGCGTCAATGTATTCGTGCAGCAGCGCTTTGTCGGCATGGTGATCCGCACCATCGCGGCAGAAATCCCCAACTTCGAAAAGCTGGGCCTGCCTGCGGTACTGAAAGAAGTCATCATGAACAAGCGCGGCCTGGTGCTGGTGGTGGGCGGCACCGGTTCGGGCAAGTCGACTTCTCTGGCGGCGATGATCGATCACCGCAACCGCACCTCGCCCGGCCACATCATCACCGTCGAGGACCCGGTCGAATACGTGCACCAATCGAAGATGTCGCTCATCACCCACCGCGAGGTCGGGGTCGATACCCACAGCTGGCACCACGCGCTCAAGAACACCCTGCGCCAGGCGCCGGACGTGATCCTGATCGGCGAAATCC
>CAZCKI010000539.1:940-2436 GCA_964498815.1 uncultured Burkholderiales bacterium | reverse complement strand
GGCCACCACGTCGTCGGGAGGATTGCGAAAGCGCACCACCGGTTGCACGCCGTCGGGCTTCGCCGGCAGGGTCTTGCCCGGCTCGGGGCGCCAGCGGCCGTCGTAGCGCGGCTTTTCGCCGCGCGCGCGCTGGGCGTCGCGCAGCGCGTCGAGCTCGGCGGGGCTGGTGTAGCAGTGGTAGGCGGTGCCGTCGGCCAGCATTTGCGCCAGCACCTCGCGGTACCGATCCATGCGCTGCATCTGGTAGAACGGGCCTTCGTCGTATTCCAGATCCAGCCATCGCATGCTGTCGAGGATCGCCTGCACCGCTTGCGGCGTAGAGCGTTCGACGTCGGTATCTTCGATGCGCAGGATGAAAGCACCGCCGTGGTGACGGGCAAAGGCCCACGCGAACAGCGCCGTGCGCGCACCGCCGATGTGGAGGTAGCCGGTGGGGCTGGGGGCGAAGCGGGAGCGGACGGTCATTTCTATACTCGGCAATCTCAATTGATCACCCGTTCGTCCTGAGCCTGTCGAAGGACAGGAGCGTACCTCAGGCGGCCCTTCGACAGGCTCAGGGCGAACGGTGCTTACTTACATCTTGGGGAGGGTAACGCCATTCTGCCCCTGATACTTTCCGCCGCGATCCTTGTACGACGTCTCGCACACTTCATCGCTCTCGAAAAACAGCACCTGGGCCACACCTTCGTTGGCGTAAATTTTCGCCGGCAGCGGCGTGGTGTTGGAAAACTCCAGCGTCACAAAGCCTTCCCACTCCGGCTCGAACGGCGTCACGTTGACGATGATGCCGCAGCGCGCGTAGGTCGATTTGCCCAGACAGATCGTCAGCACATTGCGCGGGATGCGGAAGTATTCGACCGTGCGCGCCAGCGCGAAGGAATTGGGCGGAATGATGCAGGAGTCGGCCTTGATATCCACAAAAGATTTATCGTCGAAATTCTTGGGATCGACGATGGTCGAATTCAGGTTGGTGAAGAGCTTGAATTCGTTCGAGCAGCGGATGTCGTAGCCGTAGCTGGAGGTGCCGTAGCTGACGATGCGATGGCCATTGGCCTCGCGCACCTGGCCGGCCTCGTAGGGCTCGATCATGCCGTGCTCCTGCGCCATCTTGCGTATCCATTTGTCCGACTTGATGCTCACAACGCTTCTCCCGGTTGGCGCCCCGCCGCGATGCGCAGGGCTTCACTATCGTCTTCGTAGCTGATCACGGTCACGTCCGCCGATGCGGTCCGCAGCGGCAGCAGGTTCCGGTATTCGACGGATTCGTGCCAGCGATGCAACGCAGCCGAATCGGCAAAACGCAACACCACTACGCGCGGATAGTCGCGCGGCCATTGGTCCGCCTCGCCCAGCACCGTCGACCGCAAGCCCCGCAGCAAAACCTCGCCGCCGTAGCGGTGAATCGTGCCATTCACCTGCGAGAGGTACTCCTCCCACTTGGCGTTATCGAGGATACGGATGTGCCCGATCAGGTATGCCGACATTTTACCGTGTCC
>CAZCKI010000539.1:0-930 GCA_964498815.1 uncultured Burkholderiales bacterium | reverse complement strand
GTCCGTACCCTTCTACCCTATTCTTCGTCGGCCGCGTCGGGGTGCTGCGCGTAGTAATGCAAGGCTCGCCGGAACGATTGCACACCGGGGTCAGACGAAAAATCGGCGACGTGTTCGAGCAGCAGGCGCCTGGCTTCGCGCAACTCGCCCAGATTAAAGAGGCTCAGCGCCAGGAACACCTTGAATTCCTGCGCGTCGGGAAACTGGACGATGCCCTTTTGCAATACCCGCACCGAATCGGCGCTGCGGTCGATGACGCGGTAAGAACTGCCGAGGCCCAATAGCGCATTGCGCAGGTCCTCGCCTGCCAGGCCGCATTCGATGGCGTGCTCGTAAAAACCGATGGCTTCGTCCTCGACACCCTGGCGGTCGTAGGTGCGCGCCAACTGGTGGTTGACCCTGGCATCGTCCGGGTGCTGTTCGTATAGATCGAGCAGGATCGCCAGCGCCTCGGTGAACTGGGACTCCTCCCGCAGTGCGATGGCGCGGGCGATGTCGTCCGCGAGCGCCATCAGGTGTTCTGCACGACGATCTTGGGAAACACCGCGCTGCGATCCTGCGCCTGTTTGGCGATCTTGGCAGCGCACTTCCTGGCGATGTCCTTGTAGATCTTCGCCACCACGCCGTCCGGATCGGACACCACCGTCGGTTTGCCGCTGTCGGTGGTTTCGCGAATCTTGATGTCGAGCGGCAGCGAACCCAGCAGCTCGACGTTGTAGTCCTTGGACATGCGCGCCCCGCCGCCTTCGCCGAAAATGTGCTCGGTGTGGCCGCAGTTCGAGCAGGTGTGCAGGGCCATGTTCTCGACGATGCCGATGATGGGCACGCCCACCTTCTCGAACATCTTGAGGCCCTTGCGCGCGTCCAGCAGGGCGATGTCCTGCGGCGTGGTGACGATCACGGCACCCGTCACCGGCACCTTTTGCGCGA
>CAZCKI010000538.1:0-2441 GCA_964498815.1 uncultured Burkholderiales bacterium | reverse complement strand
CGGCAATCCGGTCGAACACTCGCGTTCGCCGCAGATCCATGCTGCTTTTGCCAGGCAGACCGGGCAGGACATAACTTACGAGCGCATCCTCGCGCCCTTGGATCGATTTTATGAAGCGGCCGACGCCTTCCGCCGGCAAGGCGGTAGAGGTCTCAATGTTACGGTGCCGTTCAAATTGGATGCTTGGCGATATGTGGAACATCATTCCGATCGCGCATCGAACTGCGGTGCGGTCAACACCGTGAAGTGGGAGCCACGTTGGTGTTACGGTGACAATACTGACGGTATCGGCCTGACGCGCGATATTGTGAACAACCTCGGCGTTGAGATTGCTGGCAAGCGCGTCCTGATCGTCGGGGCAGGCGGCGCGGCGCGAGGTGTAGCCGGCGACTTGTTGCGCGAAAAGCCTGCGCTACTTGCCATCAGCAACCGCACCGAACAGCGCGCGATCGAAGTCGCGCATGCGGTCAGCGTGCTGGGAAAAATGCAGGTAGTTTCGCCCGATTCGCTGGCCGGGCAGCAATTCGATATCGTCGTCAACGCCACTTCGGCAAGTCTCTCCGGCGAACTACCGCAGGTGCCGGCGGCGTGCTTTGCGCGCGATGCGCTCGCCTACGAAATGATGTACGGCAAAGGCATGACACCGTTCCTGTCCCTGGCGGCGGGTGCCGGCGCGCGCACTGCCGATGGCCTCGGCATGCTGGTCGAGCAGGCGGCAGAAGCTTTTTATTTTTGGCGGGGCGTGCGCCCGGATACGGCGCCGGTCATCGCCATGCTGCGATGACGCGTAAAGTCCTCCACGCCATCGGCTGGCTGTTGCTGGCCCTGGTGATCGCGTTCGTCGCCTACCAGGGCTATATCGCGGTTCGTCTGTGGTGGTGGGTCGACCACAATCCATCCACCACGGCATTCATGAATTCCAGGCTCGATGCGATGCGCGAGAAAAAACCGAATGCCGCGCTGCAGCATCAGTGGGTCACGTACGACAAGATTTCGCCCAGCCTGAAGCGCGCCATCGTCGCCGCGGAGGACGCCAAGTTCGCCGACCACGACGGTTTCGACTGGGAAGGCATCGAGAAGGCGCTGGAGAAGAATAAACAGCGAGGCAAAGTAGTGGCGGGCGGCTCGACCATTTCGCAGCAGCTCGCCAAGAATCTCTTTCTGTCGGGAAGCCGCTCGGCCTGGCGCAAGGGGGAAGAAGCGCTGATCACGCTGATGATGGAAGCCATCATGGACAAGGAACGCATCCTCGAGATTTACCTCAATGTGATCGAGTGGGGTGACGGCGTGTACGGCGCCGAGGCCGCCGCGCGCCACTATTACGCGATCCCCGCGGCGAAGTTGAGTGCCGAGCAGGCGGCCAAACTGGCCGCCATGGTGCCGCGCCCGCGCTTTTACGACCGCAACCGCAACGCGCCGTGGCTCTTGAAAAAGACCCAGATCATCCTGGAGCGCATGCCGCAGGCGCAACTACCGTGATCGAGTTGCTGATATTCGGACCGTCCAGGCTGCTGGCACTGTGGCCCGATGCCGGCATCGCCCTCTGCGCGGTGATGTTGCTGGTGGAAGGCGCCTTCTCGCTACGCGCCCGTGCCGGCTGGAGCATCGAGTATTTCCGCCGGGCGCCGGTGCTGTGCGGACTGCTGTGGCTGATCTTCACCTTCTATGAACGTCAAATCGGCGCGGTCGGAATCTTTCCCGGTGACCCGGCAAAGGCGTTTCGCATCGACCTGTTGGTGCTGACGCCGGTTCTCTACGTATTTACGGCCGCCGCCATCGCATCCTTGTTGCAGCGACTGCGCAAACAAAAATAGCGGGAGTCCGGCGCTGCCGGAACCAAAACGCGGGATTCGGCCTAGCGACTGGGCCGGTCGTTGCGGGGCCGGGGGCCGCGCGGGCGGGAGGTGGAGCGCTTTTGAACGAAAAAGCGGGCGCTTGGGAAAGTTTTCATCTGGGTAACAATCCGGCCCGGCGGACGGATCCGCGCGGGCCGGAATCGATGCAACGTTTCAGCCTTGTCGCTCAGCCCATCGGCTTGATGAGCGGCGTAATCACCGGGGTGACCATTGGGGCTGGTTTTGCCATCGCGGGGGCTGCCTTTTTCTTGGGGGCAGCCTTTTTCTTCGCGGGCTTTTTCTTGGCGGCTGGCTTTTTCGCAGCCTTCTTCTTTGCAGCAGGTTTCTTCTTGGCTACTTTCTTCTTTGCAGCCTTTTTCTTCGCAGCAGGTTTCTTCTTTGCTGCGGGTTTCTTCTTTGCAGCGGGCTTCTTCTTCGCTGCGGGCTTCTTCTTCGCTGCGGGCTTCTTTGCTGCCTTCTTAGCGGCCGGCTTCTTGGCTACTTTTTTGGCGGCGGGTTTCTTTGCGGCCGGCTTTTTGGCTGCTTTCTTCGCTGCCGGCTTTTTCTTGGCTGTTGCCATGATCAACTCCTTTCGATGGTTGGACC
>CAZCKI010000537.1:0-2448 GCA_964498815.1 uncultured Burkholderiales bacterium | reverse complement strand
ATGCTGCGCCGCACTGGATGACACCCGGCAAGAATATAAGCCGCCACGCAGCGTTGGATCGTGCCGAAATGGCCGCCCAGCGTTTTCCAATCAAGCGGCCCCGTTCCATTGAATTTTATCGAATAAGGTGCTATCTTAAAGATATCTCTTATATGCTTTTGAAAGGCCAATGGAATGGAACAGAAACCAGTTCTGCTGCGGCTTCGGGAAAAAGACACCGGTAATGGCGTGACAAGAAATACTCTCAAGTTGTTGGCAAAAACGCTCGGCGTCTCCGAGACGGACGCCATCCATAAGGCGTTGGCGGACTCTGCTCGCGCGCATTTACCGCAATATGAGGCCGACAATGGCCCCCTGACCGCGACGCAGCATGCTGCCGTTGCAAACGCCGTCAAGAAGGTTCATGGACGCGCCAAGGTGGTCGAGTCGCTATTTGGCAAAGAATCATCCAGTGGGTCGAAAATTGAACATAAAACAATTCGATCCACTGCCCGCCCTAGGTGACATAGTTTATTGCCGCTTCCCTGCGCGTAAGGATATCCCGGCCGCCAAGCCCAGGCCGGCTCTCGTCGTAGCGCTTGTCGAATTCGACGACGGAAGCCGCGGCGTTCACGTCGCCTATGGCACTTCCAAACGAGTCTCGGAGCTCTACGCGGGTGAATTTGCGATCACGCCAACCGACGGATCGGCATACACCCACTCTGGCCTGAGTTACCCAACGAAGTTCGACCTGCGGGCGTTAGCGGACCTTCCCTACACAGACACCTGGTTCCGTGTGCCACCGGCACAGCCATTTGGACAGTCCCCGAAACTGGGCATCCTCCATCCTAGCCTCGTGCGGCGAGCGCAGGCCGCATCTAACGCGATTGCCCCACCAAAAAACTCGTGATGACTGCTATGGAGGGCCAGGGCCCAGCATCGTTGCTTTTGCCCTTCCCCGGATTCAGTCCGGGGCCCAATCTGACCTTGCCCTTAACCCCCTTCTCCCTTGGGAGAAGGGTGAGGCAAGGGTTTCGCGGAGCACGCTCCGCGCTTGCCGAACGGCATTCCCATACAGGGGAATGCGCGCCCTGCAACGGGGGATGAGGGTGCATTTGACCTTGCTTTTCTCGCTCTACCGCTCTTCCGTTCGTCCTGAGCCTGTCGAAGGATTGACCCTTACACCCCTCTGACAAAAGCAAACCCCGCAAGTTCAAGAAACATCCCCAACAAGGCGTAGACGGATGTTGCGGCGCACTGGATGACACGGAACCTGTAACAGGCGTTAGTCCCACCAGAGCAGGTGGGGCGAAATACAATAGGAAACGGTACGATGCGCACTTGGCACCCGAGAATTGCGCCTTTGCTTCCAGCAATGAAAATACGAATTGCCTTGTAATAGGCCGGAGACAAAAACTTTGCCGTTATCCTGGAATGAAATCCGCTCGCGCTCCATCACCTTTTCCAGCACTTGGAAGGGCGAGACCTCGGAGCGGGCGGAATCGCAGAGTTTCTGGAATGATTTCTTTGCCGTGTTCGGCATCGAGCGGCGTCGCGTCGCTATTTTCGAAAAGCAGGTAAAGCTTTCCAAAGTCGGCCAGCGCATGAAGCGTGGCCGCATCGATGCATTCTGGAAGGGCGTGCTTCTGATTGAGCACAAGAGCGCCGACGAAGACCTCGACCGCGCCTTCAGGCAGGCCGCCGATTACTTCGAAGGCATCATTGATCGCGACTTGCCGCGCTACATCCTCGTTTCCGATTTTGCCCGCTTCCGCCTCTACGACCTCGATACCGGTGAGGATTTTCATTTCAAGCTCGGCGACCTACATAAACACATCAAGCGCTTTGCCTTCATCGCCGGCTACAAGGCGCAGGAGATCGCGCCACAGAATCCAGTCAACATCAAGGCCGCCGAGCAAATGGGGCGGCTGCACGACCAGATCAAGGCGAGCGGCTACACCGGCCACGCGCTGGAATTATTGCTGGTGCGCATCCTGTTTTGCCTGTTCGCCGATAACACCGGCATCTTCAATCCGCCGCAGGCGTTCCGCGCCTGGCTGGATGAGCGCACCGCCGCCGATGGCAGCGACCTCGGCCCGCAGCTGTCGCAATTGTTCCAGGTGCTTAACACCCCGAAGGACAGGCGACCCAATACGCTCGACGAACAACTCAATGCATTCGAATACATCAACGGCAAGCTGTTCGAGGAAACGCTGCCGATGGCAGCCTTCAACGCGAAGATGCGCGACGCGCTGCTCGATTGCTGCGCATTAGACTGGAGCGCCATTTCCCCCGCCATCTTCGGTGCGCTGTTCCAAAGCATCATGGACGAAAAGGCGCGTCGTAATCTCGGCGCGCACTATACCTCCGAGGAAAACATCCTCAAGCTCATCAAACCGTTGTTCCTCGATGAGCTTTGGGCCGAATTCGAGAAGGTGAAGGGCAACCGCAATAAGCTATTCGAGTTTC
>CAZCKI010000536.1:0-2454 GCA_964498815.1 uncultured Burkholderiales bacterium | reverse complement strand
GCCGAGCACGTCGGCGCTTTCGCAGACCGGGCCCGCTACGTCATAGACGCGTGACTCGACACCCGCCTCCGGACCGCCCGTCATCACCATCCGGTGATACGCCTGGTAGAGCGAGGGGCGGATCAGGTCATTCATGGCGGCGTCGATCACCAGGAAGTTCTTCGCCGCCGTGGGCTTCACGTATTCGACGCGCGCCAGCAGCACGCCGGCGTTGCCGACCAGCATGCGACCCGGCTCCAGCAGCAGTTCCAGCGGCCGCTCGCCCAGACAGCGCTGCAACGCGTCGGCATAGGCGGCGATGTCGATGGTCGGCTCGCCCTGGTAGGCGATGCCGATGCCGCCACCGGGGCAGATGTGATGGATAGTGATGCCGTCGGCGAGCAACTGGTCGGTGAGTGCGACGATGCGCTCCATCGCTTCCAGCAGCGGCGCCACGTCGGTGAGTTGCGAGCCGATGTGGCAATCGACGCCGACCACGTCCAGATGGGAAAGCTGCGCTGCGCGCCGGTAGGTAGCCAGCGCGCGGTCGAAGGCGATGCCGAACTTGTTGTTCTTGAGGCCGGTGGAGATGTAGGGATGGGTCTTGGCGTCGACATCGGGATTGACGCGCAGGCTGATACGCGCACGCACACCGAGCGACGCGGCCACGCCGTTGATGCGCTCGAGCTCGGGTTCGGACTCGACGTTGAAGCATTTGATGCCCTTGGCGAGCGCCAATTCGATCTCCGCGCGGGTCTTGCCGAGGCCCGAGAACACCACGCTGGAGGCAGCACCCCCGGCCGCCAGCACGCGCTGCAACTCGCCACCAGAGACGATATCGAAGCCGGCGCCGAGCCGTGCGAACAGGTTGAGGATGGCGAGATTGGAGTTGGCCTTTACCGCGTAGCAGATCTGGTACGGGCGCTTTGCGCGCGCGCTGCGCAAGGCGTCATCCAGGCTGCGATAAGCGCCTTCCAGCGCCGAGCGCGAGTACACGTAGGTGGGAGTACCGTGACGCTCGGCGACGTCGCGCAACGGCACACCTTCCATGCACAGCTCGCCCGCCGCGTTGCGCGCAACGCCGAACGTCTCCAGCGCCTCGCTCATTTCGAAGTTCCCGGTGCGACGGGCGTGGTGGCGGATGCGGCGGCCGGCCCGGCGGACGCGCCGCTCTGGGGCGGTAATTTGAGCGGGCCCTTCTGGCCGCAGGCAGCCGGCAGCAGCGATGCCACCAGGGCGGCTAGAATGAATGAAGTACGACGCATGGCAAACGATAAAAGCGAATTGAAAAGGATGGTAACACGGTCATGAGCGCCACCCCGCCCCTCCCGGAAAGCGAATTTCACCGGCGCGTCGACGCCATCGTCGGTGCGCTGGAAGGCGCCTTCGACGACGGCGATATCGACGCCGAAGCGAGTGGGGGTATCGTCACGCTGACACTTGCCGACGGCAGCCGCGTCATCGTCAACCGGCAGACGCCGAACCGCGAAATCTGGGTGGCGGCGAAATCCGGCGGCTATCACTTTCGTCTCGACGGCGAAGTGTGGCGCGACACGCGCAGCGGCGAGACACTGGCCGCCCTGCTGTCGCGCGTGATCGTCGAACAGGGCGGCGCTGTGACGCCGATCACACTGCCGTAATGCAACAAGCGAGTAACAAGCGTCGCGTTTATGCGGGTCTTGTAAAAAAATCACGAACGAATTAGTATCGACTCCGCACCAAAAAAACTTGGTTGAAATCCCACTTGATACGGTATCGGATCGAAACTATTTTTTGTATACGGGCCGTGGAGGCAATATCTTGGCGACGGATGAATAAGGTGTTGGCGCGTGGATAAGAACCCGCTGGTGCTGCTCGAACTGGTGGAACGCCTAGGCAACCTGATGCGTTCCGAGTCGCGCCGCGTCGGCGCTGACGAGCAGCTGCAACCGGTACACGTCTCGGCGCTGGTCTACCTCGCCAACGCCAACCGCTACTCCAATACGCCGCAGGCGCTGGGCGAATACCTGGGCCTCACCAAGGGCACCATCTCGCAAAGCCTCTTGTTGCTCGACCGCCGCGGCCTGATCGAACGCTACCAGGACGACCTCGACCGGCGCGTGGTGCGGCTGCGCATTTCCGGCACCGGCGAACAGTTCCTCAATGATGTACAGCCGCAATTGGCCTGGCAGCAGGCCACCCGCAACATCAGCCCCAACCGCATCCGCAACGCCGTCTCCGCGCTGCGCGAGACCCTCACCACCTTCCAGTCCGACAACGAAGGCCGCCCGTTCGGCGATTGTTCGGGGTGCAGGCACTTTGAGCGCATGTCGGCCAGGGCGTATCGGTGTGGGGTGATGGGGGATCGGTTGTCCGGTCCGGATACTCGCAAGATTTGTTGGTTGTATGAGGAACGGGGGACGGGCAGTGATGAAGAGGACGAGGAATAACTAACCTCTACGCAAAAGGCAACCGTCGCCGATAAGCGACGGTGCC
>CAZCKI010000535.1:0-2461 GCA_964498815.1 uncultured Burkholderiales bacterium | reverse complement strand
CCCACCGGCACCCACGCCATGTGGCTTTATTATTGGCTTGCGACCTACGGCATCGATCCCTTCAAGGACGTGAAGACCATCGTGGTGCCGCCGCCGCAAATGGTGGCGAATATGCGGGTCGGCAATATGGACGGCTTTTGCGTGGGCGAGCCCTGGAACAATCGCGCCATCGCCGACAAGATCGGCTTCACCGCCGAAACCACGCAGGGCATCTGGAAGGATCACCCGGAAAAGACGCTCGGCACCACCGCCGAGTTCGTGCAGAAGTATCCCAATACCGCGCGCGCCATGACGGCCGCTATCCTGGAGGCTTCCAAATTCATCGACGTGATGAGTAACCGCAAGAAGGTGGCCGAGATCATCGCCGACAAATCGTATGTGAATTGTCCGGTCGACATCATCGACCAGCGCCTGGAAGGGGTCTATGACAACGGCATCGGCAGGAAATGGAACGACCCGGACTACATGAAGTTCTACAACGAAGGTGCGGTCAACTATCCCTACCTGTCCGACGGCATGTGGTTCCTCACCCAGCACCGGCGCTGGGGATTGCTGAAGGAAGATCCCGACTATCTGACGGTAGCCAAGCAGGTCAACCAGATCGCCTTGTTCAAGGATGCGGCCGCGATGGCCAAGGTGCCGCTGCCGAAATCGGACCTGCGTTCGGCCAAGCTGATCGACGGCACGGTGTGGGACGGCAAGGACCCGAAAAAGTACGCAGCTTCCTTCAAGATCAAAGCGTAATGCGATGTTGAATGGAGTGCTGATGACCGCCGCCGCCAATGAGTCCTTGCCTGCATCGCCGGCGAGCGATGCGCCGAAGACCGATGCGGCCAAGCTCGCCGTCGTTCCCAAATCGAAAGTCGGCATGAAACCGCTGCTATTAAAACTCGTCATGACCGTGCTGCCGCCATTGCTGGGCATTCTGCTTTTCATCGGCGTGTGGGCGATCGTCGCCAAGACCAGCCCGAATCTGCCGGGGCCGGGCAAGACCTGGCTGTCGGCCGTACAGGTGTTCAGCGATCCCTTTTACGTGAAAGGCCCCAACGACCAGGGCATCGGCTGGAACATCCTCAATTCGCTGAAGCGGGTCGGCATCGGCTTCAGCCTCGCCGCGGTGATCGGCATTCCGGTCGGCTTCCTGATCGGCCGTGTGGCGTTCATCAACGCCATGTTCTCCCCCATCATCAGCTTGTTGCGGCCGGTTTCGCCGCTGGCCTGGCTGCCGATCGGATTGCTGGTATTCAAGGCCGCCAATCCGGCTGCCATCTGGGTCATCTTCATTTCCTCGATCTGGCCGCTCATCATCAACACGGCGGTGGGTGTGTCGCGCGTGCCGCAGGATTACCTGAACGTCGCCAAGGTGCTCGACCTTTCCACCTGGAAGGTGATCACACGCATCCTGTTGCCGGCCACACTCCCCTACATCCTCACCGGCATTCGCCTTTCCATCGGCGTGGCTTGGCTGGTGATCGTCGCCGCCGAAATGCTGACCGGCGGCGTCGGCATCGGCTTCTGGGTGTGGGACGAGTGGAACAACCTCAATGTCGAGCACATCATCATCGCCATTTTCGTGGTCGGCATTGTCGGCCTGCTGCTGGAACAGATGCTGGTGTTCGTGGCCAAACGCTTCAGTTACGAATACCAGGCGTAGGAACCCACCATGCAAAAATTTCTGTCCATCGAGAACGTCGGCATGCAATTCGAGACCAAGCGCGGCATGTTTGAGGCGCTGCGCGGCGTCAACCTCACCATCCAGCCGGGCGAATTCGTGAGCCTGATCGGTCACTCCGGCTGCGGCAAATCGACCTTGCTGAACATGATCGCGGGCCTCCTGTTCCCGACCCACGGTGGCGTCATTTTGTCCGGTCGCGAAATCAAGGGCGCGGGACCGGATCGCGCCGTGGTGTTCCAGAACCATTCGCTGCTGCCGTGGCTGACCTGCTTCGATAACGTTTATCTCGCCGTGGAGCGCGTGTTTGCGGCAAGCGAGTCGAAAGCCGTATTGAAAGAACGTACCCACGCGGCCTTGAAAATGGTCGGTCTCTCGCACGCCGAAATGAAACACCCCAACGAAATTTCCGGCGGCATGAAGCAGCGTGTCGGCATTGCCCGCGCCATTGCCATGCAGCCCAGCGTGCTGTTGCTGGACGAGCCGTTCGGCGCGCTGGATGCGCTTACTCGTGCCAAATTGCAGGACGAGTTGATGGCGATCGTCGCGGAATTGAAAAGCACGGTGGTGATGGTGACGCACGATGTCGATGAGGCGGTACTGCTGTCCGACCGCATCGTGATGATGACCAATGGCCCGGCCGCGACCATCGGCGATATCGTTGAAGTGAAATTGGAGCGTCCACGCCAGCGGCTCGCCTTGCTGGCCGATCCAACCTATCTGGATTGCCGTCGGCAGGTGCTGGAATTCCTGTACCAGAAGCAACTGCGTGCGGCGGCGTAGGGCGGT
>CAZCKI010000534.1:0-2463 GCA_964498815.1 uncultured Burkholderiales bacterium | reverse complement strand
CGCAAGCGCCTGCAAGCCGCCGTAGAACATGCCCCAGGCGATGCTGCTCCACAGCGGATAGCCGCGCTTCTGGTTGCGCATCGCCGCCATGCTGCCGAGCGCGGAGGCGATCACCGACAGGATCGTCAGCACCACGCCCAGCTCGGCGTTGCGGCTGACCGACAGCTTGCCGAACTCCGGCCAGAACACGCAGACGATGCCGACCACGCCGAACATGGCGCCGATGAATACGCGCGCCGTCATCGGCGTACCGAAGAACATGCGCGCCAGCAGCAGGTTGAACAGCGGGCTAAGCGAATAACCCACCGCCACCATGCCCGAGACGATGTAGGTCTCCGCGTAATACACCAGGATGTAGCTCACGCTGAACATGGCCGCGCCCAGCAACAGGAAATCCAGATGGGCAGTGCGGGAGAACGCGAGCGGCAGCTTTCGAAAGTGGCAAAACGCGAACAGCACGAAGGACGCCAGTAGGAAACGGTATCCGACCGACATCTCGGGTGCGACCTTGCCGAACTGGAAGGTGATGACGAGCCAGGTCGAGCCCCAGATCAGGACGCAGATGGAAAACAGTAAGGCGACGGGACTACGTTGCATGGAAAACTCTTTGGCCTTGCAAAATGGCAACGGCCCCGATCGCAACCGGGGCCGGCGCGGGATGGAAGATAATTACTGAGTAATGCCGAGCTGCGAAAGCACGAAGGAATAGGTGATGGCGAGTTGCTTCAGCGCGTCGTAGCGGCCGGATGCGCCGCCGTGGCCGGCCTCCATCACCGTCTTCAACAGCAGCGGGTTCTTGTCGGTCTTCAGCGTACGCAGCTTGGCCACGTACTTGGCCGGCTCCCAGTACATCACCTGGCTGTCGTTGAGCGAGGTCTCGACCAGCATCGACGGGTACGCTTTCTTGTCCAGGTTGTCGTACGGCGAATAGGAGCGCATGTACTGGTACGCGGCCTTTTCGTTGGGGTTGCCCCACTCGAGATACTCGCCCACCGTCAGCGGCAGGCTGGCATCGAGCATGGTGTTCATCACATCGACGAACGGCACCTGCGACACCACCGCCTTGAAGAGATCCGGCCGCAGGTTAACCACCGCGCCCATCAGCAGGCCGCCGGCGCTGCCGCCCTGGATGGCGAGTTGGTCCGGAGTGGTGTATTTCATTTCGATCATGGCTTCCGCGGCGGCGATGAAATCGGCGAAGGTGTTTTTCTTTTTCATCATCTTGCCGTCGTCGTGCCATTGCTTGCCCATCTCGCCGCCACCGCGAATGTGGGCGATGGCGAACACCACGCCGCGATCCAGCAAGGCGAGGCGCGAGGAGCGGAACGATACCGGCGTGGAAATGCCATAGGAGCCGTAGGCGTACAGCAGGGTCGCCTGCGGGCCGCGCTTGCGCAGCGATTTCTTGTAGACGATGGACAGGGGGATCTTCGCGCCATCCTTGGCGGTCGCCATGACGCGCTCGACTTGGTAGTCCTCGGGCTTGTAGGCGCCCAGGACCGGCTGCTGCTTCTTGAGGACACGCTCCTTGGTGGCGATATCGTAGTCGTACACCGAACTCGGCGTGACGAGGGACTGATAGTTGAAGCGATAGAGTCCGGTATCGTATTCGTTGTTCTGCCCCGGCGAAGCTTCATAGGCCACTTCCGGGAAGGCGATGGGCACGGCCTTCATGGTCTTCATGTCGAATACCGTCAGGCGCGGCAGGCCCTTGGTCTTTTCCACGGCGACGAAGAAGTTCTTGAACATGTCCGCACCTTCCAGCTTCACGTCCTTGCGGTGGGGGATGATCTCCTTCCAGTTGGCGGCGTTCATGGCCCCGGCCGGCGCTTTCACCAGACGGAAGTTGCGGCCCTTGTCGTTGGTGGTAATGAAAAAGTCGCCGTCGTGGTGATCGACGGAGTATTTGATATTGTCCTTGCGTTTCATGTACACCGCGAACTCGCCGTCGGGCTTGTTGGCATCCAGCAGGCGCTGCTCGCTGGTCTCGGAGCTCTCCGAGTCGGCGATGATGTAGCCCTCGCTGCGGGTGGCCTCGACGCCGAGGTTGTACAACTCGTCTTTTTCCTCGAACAGCAGCGCGTCCTGCTTGTCGCCCATGCGGTGGCGGTAGAGTTGGTTGCTGCGCTTGGTGGTTGCGTCCTCGGTCACGTAGAAAAGCGTCTTGTTGTCGTTGGCCCAGGCCACCGAGGTGACGCGCTCGGCCTTGTCCGACAATACTTCGCCGGTGACCAGATTCTTCACGTTCAGCGTGTATTGACGAAACCCCGTGGAGTCCAGCGAATAGGCCAGCCACTTGCCGTCCGGGCTCAGATGGAAGGTACCCAGACTCAGGAATTTCTTGCCCTCGGCCAGGGCGTTCATATCGAGGATGATCTCTTCCTTGGCATCCAGCGAACCCGGCTTGCGGCAATAGATGTTGTACTGCTTGCCGGTCTCGGTGCGCGAGTAATACCAGTAGCC
>CAZCKI010000533.1:0-2468 GCA_964498815.1 uncultured Burkholderiales bacterium | reverse complement strand
TCGAAAATTTTCGGCAAATAGGCCTCGGGCCATTTGCGGATGCCGGGCACGCTGGCGCCCTCGGCCGGGTGCACGCCGATGATCTGGATGTTCGGGTTTTTCTCCTTCAGGAATTTTCCCGTCCCCATGATGGTGCCGGTGGTGCCCATGGTGGCAACGAAGTGCGTGATCTTGCCATGGGTATCGCGCCAGATCTCTGGCCCGGTGCCCAGGTAGTGGGAGAGCGGATTGTCGGGGTTGGCGAACTGGTCGAGTATAGTGCCCTTGCGTTCGATCTTCAGGCGCTCGGCGGTGTCGCGCGCCCCTTCCATGCCGATTTTTTGCGGCGTCAGGACCAACTCAGCGCCGAAGGCGCGCATGGTCTGGCGGCGCTCGATCGACAGATGATCGGGCATCACCAACACCATTTTGTAGCCCTTGATGGCAGCCGCCATCGCCAAGGCAATGCCGGTATTGCCGGAGGTAGCTTCGATCAGGGTATCGCCCGGCTTGATGTCGCCGCGCGCCTCGGCGCGCACGATCATCGACATGGCGGGCCTGTCCTTGACCGAGCCGGCCGGGTTATTGCCCTCCAGCTTGGACAGGATCACATTGCTGGCGGCCACGCCGTCGCGTGCAGGAATGCGCTGCAGGCGCACCAGCGGCGTATTGCCGATGAATTGTTCGATGGTCGGATAGGTCATGTGGAGTGCGACAAGCGAGAGAACGAAGAGACAAAGTCTCGCACAGTTCGCGCCACAAACAAAAAGCCCCCACCATTTTTACGTTGCTCCTTTGAGCAACGTCACTTCACTCCCTTCTCCCCTTGGGAGAAGGGCCGGGGATGAGGGTCTCGGAAACAAAAAGCCCCGCGTCTCGCGGGGCTTTTGAGGAAAACTGCGGTGAATTATTTCTTCGGCGCGTCGGCTTTCTTGTCGTCGGCCTTTTTCTCGTCCTTGGCAGGCTTGTCGGCTTTCTTGTCAGCCGGCTTGTCGGCCTTCTTTTCTTCCTTTACCGGCTTGTCGGCGGCCTTGGCAGCGGGCTTCTCGTCTTTCTTGGCGGCAGCGGCAGCGGGGGCGGCCTTTTCGTCCTTCTTGGCGGCGGCAGGTGCGGCAGCGGGCGCAGCAGCCGGCTTGGCTGCGGGCGCTGCCGGCTTGGGATCGACAGCCTTCGCGGCAGGAGCGGCCGGTGCCGCCGCGGGCGCTGCAGGCTTGGCATCGGCAGCCTTGGCGGCGGGAGCGGCCGGCGCAGCTGCGGGCTTGGCATCAGCGGCCTTGGCTGCGGGCGCAGCTGCGGGCGCTGCAGACTTCGCATCGGCCGCCTTTGCGGCGGGAGCAGCGGCCGGAGCAGCTTCCTTCTTCGCGGGCGCCTTCTCTTCGACCTTGGTCGCACCGGACAGCGTGACTTTGTCCTTCAGGCCGTCGAAAGTCTTGTCGCCGATGCCGTTGACCTTCTTCAAATCGTCCATCGACTTGAACGGGCCGTTCTTGGTGCGGTAATCGACGATGGCTTGCGCCTTCACCGGGCCGATACCGGGCAGCGAGTCGAGTTGCTCCTTGCTGGCGGTATTGATATTCACCTGCGCGAATGCGATCGAAATTGCGGCGAAAAACGCCACAACGATGGCAATGATTTTTTTCATGTGGAATCCCTTGTGAGTAGTGAGAAATTCGCAGCGGAGCCGCAGGTTTCGCGCAAGAGAATGTCCAGTCGCCCGCAGTTAGATGGGCAGGATATGCGCGATGAAATGGTCCCGATGCCGTATTTTGCGAAACCGTCGGCGCTCGTACGGCGTCTTGATTCCCTGCAAAACCATTGGATTGTAAGGGATTTATTGCAATGCGGGCAAGTCAGGCGCGCGCCGCCAGCCAGGGAATGTAGCGCGCCACCCCCTGCTCAACGTTGAGAAACTCCTGCGTGTAGCCCGCTTCGCGTAAGAGCGACAAATCGGCCTGGGTGAAGCTCTGGTATTTGCCTTTCAGGGCTTCCGGAAAGGCGATGTATTCGATTTCGCCCGCGCTTTTCATTTCTTCCAGTGTCGACGGCGGCTTGCCGGTTAGCGCGCGGCAGGCATTGACGCTGGCGACCGCCATGTCGTTGAAGGGCTGGCTGCGCCCGGTGCCAAGATTGAAGATGCCGGAGACTTCAGGGTGATCGAGGAAGAACAGGTTGACCTTCACCACATCCTCGATGGAAACGAAGTCGCGCCGCTGCTCGCCCGGGCCATAGCCGGCCGAGCCCTCGAACAGCTTGATCCTGCCTGTGGCGCGATACTGATGGAAAAAGTGGAACGCGACCGAGGCCATGCGACCCTTGTGGCTTTCGCGCGGGCCGTACACATTAAAATAGCGCAGCCCGACCACCTGCGAGCCCACCCCGTCGATGCGCGCCCGCACGGCCTGGTCGAACAGGAATTTGGAATAGCCGTAGACATTGAGCGGTGCTTCCAGCTCGCGCGTTTCCTTGAATACGGTGCCGGCGCCGTATAC
>CAZCKI010000532.1:0-2488 GCA_964498815.1 uncultured Burkholderiales bacterium | reverse complement strand
CGACCACACCGCAAAGGCCGACCGTGCGGCGCAGGCCGATCCACTCGCCCAGGTAGCCGCCGACGATGGAACCGACCGGCGCCATCGACACCGCCACAAAAATCAGGGTCGAAGTGACCCGCCCGCGCAAATGGTCCGGCGTCACTGCCTGCCGCAGCGACAGGTAGTTGATGAAAAACAGCATCGTGCCCAGGTCGAAGACGAACAGCGTCGCGCCCATTTGCAGCGTGGCCCACTGGCCGGCCTGCACGAAGGCGATCGCCAGCCAGGAAACGCCGCTCAGGGTCATGCCGGTCAGCATCACGCAGCCCACGCCGAAGCGCCGGTTGAGCGGCTGGCAGGAAGCCGAGGCCAGCAGGAATCCCAAGCCCGCCATGGTGAACAATCCGCCGATGCTGCCCGCCGACAGGTTCAAATCGCGCGCCGCAAACAGGAAGACGATGGCGAGATAGGCATGTTTCAGGAAATTCCAGATCAGCAGGCTGATGGCGATCGAGCGCAGCACCGCATGATCGCGGATCATGTGCATGCCTTCCTTGATGTCGGCCTTGATGCTGGCCCAGGAAGTATTGTCCGTGCGAATCTTCGGTGCATCGCTGGCCTTGGGCGGGATGCCCTTCAACATCCACGCAGACGCAAAAAACGAACAGGCGTCGAGCAGGATCGCGAACGGCGCCGTCAGCCAGTGGATGATGGCGCCGGCAAGCCCCGGCCCGATCAACTGTGCGGCCGAATCCGAGAGCGCCATGCGCGAGTTGGCCTCGACCAGGTTTTCCGGGCCGATGCGTTCCGCCATGAACACCTGATAGGCCGCCCAGCCGACGATGCCACCCAGCCCGACCAGGAAGCCGACCAGGTACAGGATCGGCATGGTGAGGACGTGAAACCAGGCCGCCACCGGGATCATCAGCAATACCGCGCCGCGCCCCAGGTCGGCCGCCACGATCAGTGGCAGCTTCTTGGAGCGGTCGATCAGCACGCCGACGAACAGGCCGAACACCGTGTACGGCAGCGCCTCGCAGGCGATCAGGTAGCCCATCTCCACCGGCCCCGCATTCAACAGCAGCGCGGCGGTCAGCGGCAGGGCCAGAAACGTGATCTGCCCGCCGAAGTGGGTGATGGTTAGCGAGAACCACAGCGTGCGAAAGTCGCGGTGCCGCCACAGCTTGCCCAGGTATTTGTCTAATTTGTGTTGTTCGTGATTCATTTTTATTCCGCTGGTCGGATGGAGCGACGGCCCCATGCCAACTCTTGTTGGTTCTGGTATGGCGGAGATAAGAGACTGCTGCTCGTATCCCGGTATCCCCGCCGTGTGTTCCGGCAGGGCAATGGGCCTACCGGGCTATGCGCTGATGCCGACGCTGGAGTGCGGGCGGGAGAGGCCGATGCCGACCAGCATGCAACCGCGCAGGCGCACCCATGCCCCGGCAGCAGGCAGGGCGGTGTTTGCGAAAGTTTTGTGCGGTTGGACCATGTGCGGCCTCACGAAGTGAGATGTTCTGAAGCGATTTTATCGCAAGTGCTGCGGCATGGCAAAACGGGCGGCGCGCGCGTCGGTACGAATCGTATTTCCCAGGCACGTCATCGCGCGGCTGCCGGTTTTCTTTTTCACGTAAAAAACACACTTTTTCGGGGCTTGCAATTCCTTGAAATCATTGAACAAACGATTAAACAAATACGATCTATTCGTTGCGCTGCAACATGGGGTGGACGGATTACCCCACCACGATTAAGGCATGGATTCGGTTGGTGGTCTAGCGTGAGGTGTTGACGAAATTACTTTGTGATTTGCACTTTGGCAAATCTCATGCAATGGGCAATTCGCGAGAAAACGTCACCTCGCCGTTTGTATTAATGATCTTCTCGACTATCCAGTCAGCGTCAACCTCATGGCGCAAGTACTTGCAAAATACTTCGAAGAATTCGATAGAAGACACAATTGCGATTCCGTGCTTTATTGCAGACTTTTGGACGTCGGCAGGAAAAATTGGCTTGTCGCTTGTACCGCGTTCATTTGCGGGCAGCAGGCGCCATGCGTTTACGAAGAGGATGCCCTTACCTTCATTGCCCGTATCCTTCTGGTAATGCATTGTGTAATCGAGAATCTGTCGCAAGTCGTCGAGGGACGCACTTTTAGTATTGCCCTTCACCTCAACCAAGTACTCCTTGCCGTTCCACACAAGTATGTATTCTTCATTGGCATATTTTGCTGGCACGACCTCTGCACCCAGGATCTTCAGCGCCGCACGAAATGCTTCCTCAAGTTCTGAACCTGTGCCATATATCAGTCTTGTGTGTTTGTTAAGTTCCGCAAGTCGCGCGGCCCGTGCGGCAATAGTCTCATTGCGCGCATCGATTTCAGTACTCAACTGCTGGATTTCCCCTTGTAGCTCTTCAGTGCCAGGAACAAGAATTTTGGAGACCCATTCTGGCCGCACTTCTCGCTGCTTTATTCCAATATCTTGCAGCAAAAGACTGACGCCTAGGC
>CAZCKI010000531.1:0-2490 GCA_964498815.1 uncultured Burkholderiales bacterium | reverse complement strand
CGTGCCGCGCGGTGCGGCGAAATCGGTGCCGGTATGCGCGCGCCAGTTCTTGAAAATGGGGTGCACGCGCCCGCCGAAGCCCGACGACACGCGCGAGAAGGCGAGCGGCGAACGCAGGAAGGATTTGGCGCGGTTCTGTCCGTCGGCCGAGTAATAGCCTTCATTGCCTTCGCTGTCGGTGAACAGGAAGGCCTCGTATTTGCGGCCGTTGTTGACGAATTCAGCCGACAGCACGCGGCCCGGACGCAGGAATTCGCCGTCGTGATAGAGCATCTCGTAAATCACTGAAAAGCGGTCGCCGCGGCGCAGGTCGACGTGGAAGTCGATGTCGGTGGAAAAGACGCGCGCGATTTGCGTGGCGATCTGGTCCGGGATATTGGCTTCGTCGCTGGCGCCGTACAGCGAAGACTTGATGACGCCGGAACGGCGCACCGTTTCCACGTCCGCGGAAAGCTTCAGTTCCTGTGCGACAAAGGCATTGCCCTGGCGCTGGACCGACAGCATTTGATCGGGGCTATATAAGTAATTGAGCGCGTACAGTTCGCCGTCGCCGTCGGTGACGGCCTGCACGGTACGACCAGGCCGAAGTTGATAGATGCTCTTGGCGGAAGCCGAGGTACGCAGGAACTGGAAGGCGGCCGGATCGTCCACCTGCAGGCGCTGCAACAGTGCGGCAACGCTGTCGCCGCGCTGTACGCGGTCGCTGCGCCGGAATCGCTCTTCTTCCAGCGGTGGGGCGGCGATTACCGGCAACGCCAAGGCCTGGTTGATTTCCTGGCGCGGGGTCGCTTCCAGTTGGGTATCGGTCGCCACACCGAAGGCGGTCAGGACGCCGCACACCGGGAGGCCGAACAGGATGGCGACGGCAATCAGCGCGCGTTTCAAGCCGGTCGCGTTGGCGAGCCACTTTTGCGCTACTATTTTGAATTCCCGGATCGTCATCGTAGTTCGTAATTTACTGCCGATGTAACCGGCAACATATTGAAGAATAACAGAATTACGACTTTGTAGCTTTTTCTGTCCGACGAATCCACGCAATTTCTTGCCCCATGAAACCAGCCGCCGACATCGAAGCGTCCCTCGCCATTATCCAGCGGGGCGCCGACGAACTGATCCTCGAAGCCGATATGCGCAAAAAGCTCGCCTCCGGGCGCGTGCTGCGCATCAAGCTGGGTCTTGATCCTACCGCACCGGACCTGCATCTGGGGCATACGGTGGTGTTGAACAAGTTACGCCAGTTGCAGGACCTCGGTCATACCGTGATTTTCCTGATCGGCGACTTTACCTCGATGATCGGCGACCCCAGCGGCCGCAACGCCACCCGCCCGCCGCTGACGCGCGAGCAGATCGAGGCCAATGCCCAGACCTATTTCGCCCAGGCGAGCCTGGTGCTCGATGCCAACAAGACCGAGATCCGCTACAACTCCGAGTGGTCCGACCCACTGGGCGCGCGCGGCATGATCCAGCTGGCCTCGCGCTGGACGGTGGCGCGCATGCTGGAGCGCGACGATTTCACCAAGCGCTACAAGGAAGGCGTGCCGATTTCGGTGCACGAATTTCTCTACCCGCTGATGCAGGGCTACGACTCGGTCGCGCTCAAGGCAGATCTCGAATTGGGCGGCACCGACCAGAAGTTCAATCTGCTGGTCGGTCGCGAATTGCAAAAGCAATATGGACAGGAGCCGCAGTGCATCCTTACCATGCCGCTGCTGGAAGGGCTCGACGGCGTCGACAAGATGTCGAAGTCGAAGAACAACTACGTCGGCATCACCGACACACCCGGCGAAATGTTCGGCAAGCTCATGTCGATCACCGACACGATGATGTGGAAATACATCGAGCTCCTGTCCTTCGAGTCGATTGCGACGGTGGCCGGCTGGAAACAAGAAGTCGAAGCCGGCCGCAACCCGCGCGATATCAAGGTGGCTTTCGCTCAGGAGATCGTCGCGCGCTTTCATACGCGTGCGGCGGCCGAGGCGGCGCTGGCCGACTTCGAGTCGCGCCATCACGGCGGCATCCCGGAAGACCTGCCCGAGGTTACGGTCACAGCCACGGGCGACTCGCTGGCGATCGCGCAGCTTTTGAAGCAGGCTGGGCTAACGCCCAGCGTTTCCGAAGCGGTACGCATGATCGAGCAGGGCGGCGTCAGACTCGACGGCGCCAAGGTGGAGGACAAGTCGCTCACGGTGGTCAAGGGCGCAACGGTGGTCGCGCAGGTCGGCAAACGGAAATTCGCGCGCGTTCGCGTGCAATAGCGGAAGTTCGCCTCTGCGGGAGGGCCGCCGGGCCAATTTGGTGCGGCCGGCGGATGGCTTTTTCAGCCCGGAAAGCGCCGCCGCAACGAAAAATCCCTAACAGCGCTTGACCGCTTTTCTGCAGTGCGGCATAATAGCGGACTCTGCTGAAGGAACGTGCGGTTCGCGTTTTTCCAGCTTGTTCTTTAAAAATTTCGAACAATCGATTGAGGTGGGTACTGTGGTTTTGGGTACC
>CAZCKI010000530.1:0-2498 GCA_964498815.1 uncultured Burkholderiales bacterium | reverse complement strand
CTATTTTCTCGGCAGCTACTCCGCGCGCAAGCTGGGACTGGTGACTACCGGCAACGCCGGCGGCAATCACAACCTGATCGTGGCGCCGGGACCGGACGACTTCGCCGGACTGCTGCGCAAGATGGGTCGCGGCCTGGTGGTGACCGAATTGATGGGGCAGGGCGTCAACAATGTGACGGGCGATTACTCGCGCGGCGCGGTCGGCTTCTGGGTCGAGAACGGCGAGATCGCCTTCCCGGTGGAAGAGATCACCATCGCCGGCAATATGAAGGACATGCTGAAAGGTATTGTGGCAGTCGGCAACGACGTGCTGGTGCTGGGCTCCAAGCAAGTCGGCTCGATCCTGATCGAACGCATGGCGGTGGCCGGAGAATAAATCTGGAACACTCATTATTACTTGTCATTCCGGCGGACGCCGGAATCGAGCGACTTGTAATATGTTGATCGTTAACGACACTGGATACCGGCGTTCGCCGGTATGACATGCAATGATTTCAGAAATGAAGTAAAGAATTGCAGCACTTGACCGGCGGGTAATAAAAACAAGTGCGTAACCGCCTTTCAGAAGAGGAGAAAAACATGCAAAGACGCAAATTCCTGGCCGGAACCGGCGCGAGCCTGATGGCGGGTGCTGCCGCGCTGCCCACCCTCACCGCGGCGCAGGGCGCGACACTCCCCAATGTGAAGTGGCGGCTGACCTCGAGCTTCCCGAAAAGCCTCGACACCATCCACGGCTGCACCGAATTGCTGGCGAAGCGGGTCGCCGCCGCCACCGGCGGCAAATTCGAGATTCGCGTGTTCGCCGCCAACGAAATCGTGCCGGCGCTGGCTGCTCTGGACGCCGCGCAAAAAGGCACCGTCGAGTGCGCCCATTCGGCCGCGTACTACTACTACGGCAAGGACCCGGCCTTCGCCTTCGGCTGCACCGTGCCGTTTGGCATGAACACGCGTCAGCAGAATGCGTGGATGTATCACGGCGGCGGCATGGAGCTGATGCGCGATTTTTACAAAAACTACGACGTCGTCAACTTGCCGGCCGGCAACACCGGCGCGCAAATGGGCGGCTGGTTCAACAAGGAAATCAATACCGTCGCCGACCTGAAAGGCCTCAAGTTCCGCGTCGGCGGCTTTGCCGGACGGGTGCTGTCCAAGCTCGGCGTGATCCCGCAGCAGATCGCCGCACCGGATATTTATCCCTCGTTGGAAAAGCACACCATCGATGCCGCCGAGTGGGTGGGGCCGTACGACGACGAAAAGCTCGGCCTCAACAAGGTCGCCAAGTTTTACTACTATCCCGGCTGGTGGGAAGGCAATGCACAGCTCGACCTGTTCGTCAACGTCAAGGCCTGGGATGCGTTGCCGCCGGAATACAAGGCGATCCTGGAAGCGGCCTGCGCCGAAACCAATCTCACCATGCTGGCCAAGTACGATGCGGTCAATCCGGCCGCGCTGAAGCGCCTCTACGCGAGCGGCACCAAGCTCAGGCCGTTCAGCCCCGCCATCCTCGCCGCCTGTTACCAGGCCGCCGAAGAGGTGTACGCCGAGGAAAGCGCCAAGAACCCCGCGTTCAAGAAAATCTACACGCCGTGGAAAGCGTTTCGCGACGAGCAGATCCAGTGGTTCCGCGTCTGCGAGCAGAATTTCGACAGCTTCATGGCCACCACCGGTTCAAAACCCGCCGCGCGAAAATAGAGCGCATTGCCAACGTGCGGGAAGTGCGAAGGCGAAAGGCTTGAAACACAGAGGGCACAGAGGCCGCGGAGAGAGGCTGGGTTTACTTCCGATGTTTCAATTTATTTCGTGTAAAATCAGATACTTAAATAATTTCGGTGAAACTCACCAAGGCAACGGCACCCAGACGGTTAGGACACGTTACACCACAACACGACACAAAGATGTGCTAGGATCATCGTCGCTGGTGCGGGTATTCCTGCTTGTTGCAGGATCCCCAGGGGACGATGTGCGCCGGATGACCGATTGGGCTCCTCTGCTGACTCGGTACCGCAGTAAAGAGTTGGACGCCTTTACTGGCTAAAGTCTTGAACATTTTATATACCTCTGAATGCACTTTCCACATTTAGAGCAATAGGAAAAAAGAGCACGGCCCGCCATTAGATATGGTGGGCTTTGTTCATTCTGGAGTCCTTATGAATAATAATGCGCCAGCCGACGAAGTACTAAGCCGCATTGTATTGGCTATCCAGTCGTTTCCGACGGAATCAATATCGGGTGCGCAACTCGGCACGCTTGTTCGAACAGTTGCTCCGGATTTGGATATTCGTCAAGCGGTTGGAATGCCACCATATGGCTCGGGTGCACTTACACGGTTCGTGGATCAGTTTTTATCGAAGACATTGACGCGAGTCGGGCGCAACAGAGAGGAAATTTCCGGTGGCGGTGACTGGGTCTATGAAAAACTAGAGCACTCGTCTGCCGCTGAACTCACTGCAGGCCAAGTTTTGCTATCCCATGCACAAGACTACTGGAATGCGTTCGTC
>CAZCKI010000529.1:0-2499 GCA_964498815.1 uncultured Burkholderiales bacterium | reverse complement strand
CACAATTGCGCTAACCCATTCTGTTAAAATGACGTTTCCCGGAAATCCGGTCGTTTACAGCATTGCGAGCCATGCCGATCTATCCCTACAAGTGTTCCGCCTGCGGCCACGCCGAAGACGTCTTGCAAAAGATGTCGGATGCCGTGCTGACCGTATGCCCGGCGTGCGGAAAATCGAGCTACGCCAAGCAATTGACGGCGCCCGGTTTCGCCTTGAAGGGTAGCGGCTGGTACGCCACCGATTTCAAGGGCGGCGGCACCGCCAAGCCGGCGGTCGAAAGCGCCGCCGCCAAGGAAGGTGCGGGCAGCGAAGCGAAGAGCGAAGCCAAGACCGATACGAAGGCGGAAGCTAAGGCCGAAGCCAAGGTCGAGGCCAAGAAAGTAGCAACACCGGTCGCGCCGACCACCGGCAGCTGATCGAACGCCGCCAGGACGCCGCCAATGAGAAAGTACCTGATCGCCGGATTGTTGGTCTGGATCCCGCTGGTAATCACCGGCTGGGTGCTGAGCCTGCTGGTCGATTTGATGGACCAGTCGCTCAAGCTGCTGCCGGAAAGCCTGCGCACCGACGCGCTGTTTGGCCGCCACATTCCCGGCATGGGCGTTTTTCTGACCATCGCCATCGTGTTGCTGACCGGCGTGATCGCGGCCAATTTCTTTGGCAAGAAGCTGCTGTCGATCTGGGACTCGGTGCTGCAGCGCATCCCCATCGTGCGCTCGATCTACGGCGGCGTGAAACAGATTTCCGACACGCTGTTTTCCCCGGAGGGCAAGGCCTTCCGCAAAGCGGTGCTGGTGCACTATCCGCACCCCGGCTCGTGGACGGTGGCGCTGATGACGGGCGAGCCGCAACACGAGGTCGCCGATTTCCTCGGCCGCGACAAGGTGTCGGTGTTCGTGCCGACCACGCCCAATATCACGGCGGGATTTTTCCTGATCGTGCCGAAGGCGGAAGTGATCGAGCTGGAAATGTCGGTCGACGACGCCCTCAAATACATCATTTCCATGGGCGTCGCCGAACCCGCGCACCCCGACCACCAGGATCCCCATCACCAGAACGGCGCCGAGATGAAAAAATCCGGCACCGACCCCAATCTCTAGCCGTCGGGCGTCAAGCCCGGCGGCGCGATATTCCCAGGGGTTTTTCGCTGGCTGTTAACACGGCCCAATTTATTAACGTCATTCTGAGCCGTATTTCGCAAAACCCGGAAGAATCCCATCCGTTCGAGGGATGAGATCCTTCGCGTCGCTCAGGATGACATTTGACGGATAGAAACAATGAGAACCAACTACTGCGGCTTGATCGACGCAAGCTACCTGGGCAAGGAAGTCACCGTGTACGGCTGGGCGCATCGCCGGCGCGACCACGGCGGCGTGATCTTTATCGACCTGCGCGACCGCGAGGGCCTGCTGCAAGTCGTGATCGATCCGGATACACCGGACACCTTCCAGACCGCCGACCAGGCGCGCAACGAATATGTGCTCAAGGTCACCGGCCGCGTGCGGCCGCGCCCGGAAGGCACCGTCAACACCAACCTGAAGTCGGGCGCCATCGAAGTGCTGGCAAAGGGCATCGAGGTGCTGAACGCCTCGCTGACGCCGCCGTTCATGATCGACGACGAAAACATCAGCGAGGAAATCCGCCTCAAGTACCGCTACCTCGACCTGCGCCGCGAGACCATGCAGAACAATCTGCGCCTGCGCCATCGCGTCGCCTCGGCCGCGCGACGCTATCTCGACGACCGGGGTTTCATCGACGTCGAGACACCGTACCTCTACAAGTCCACGCCGGAAGGCGCGCGCGAATTCCTGGTGCCTTCGCGCATCCACGACGGCGCGTTTTACGCGCTGCCGCAGAGCCCGCAGTTGTTCAAGCAACTGCTGATGGTGGCGGGTTTCGACCGCTATTACCAATTGGTGCGCTGCTTCCGCGACGAGGACAATCGCTCCGATCGGCAGCCGGAATTTACGCAGATCGACATCGAGACCTCGTTCCTGAATGAGCGCGAAATCCAGGACATCATGGAGGGTCTCATCAAGTCGGTGTGGAAGGCCGGCCTCGGCATCGACCTGCCCGATTTCCCGCGCATGAGCTACGCCGAGGCGATGCGCCGCTTCGGTTCCGACAAGCCCGATTTGCGGGTGAAGCTGGAGTTGACCGAACTGACCGATCTCATGAAGACGGTGGACTTCAAGGTGTTCCGCGCCGCCGCCGATGCCGCCAACGGCCGTGTCGCTGCGCTCTGCGTACCGAAGGGCAACGAACTCTTTTCGCGCAAGGAAATCGACGATATGACCGCCTTCGTCGCCATCTACGGCGCCAAGGGGCTTGCCTACATCAAGGTCAACGACGTTAGCAAACCCAACGAAGAGGGCCTGCAATCGCCCATCGTCAAGTTCCTGAAGCCGGAGGCGCTTGCCGAAATTCTGAAACGCTGCAACGCCAGCAACGGCGACGTGATTTTCTTTTGCGCCGACAAGGCCAAGGTGGCCAACGATT
>CAZCKI010000528.1:0-2501 GCA_964498815.1 uncultured Burkholderiales bacterium | reverse complement strand
GGCCCTTCCACACCCCGCCCCGGAGGGCTCATTTGGCAACTGCGCCCCAGAAAGTTCGCAGGCAAGGCGCGGCGAGGAAGCGCTGCCCGCAGCACCGCGACGAGCTGCAACGCAGCATGCGGACTTTCTGGGGGTAACGCGCTCATGATTTTAGTGTGAGCAGGCCCTAGGCGTGCCGGTGTTTGTGTGGAAACAGCAGCCGGTGCACGGTATCGGCACTCATCAGGATCACCAGCACGCGAGTGACGTGCGCGGCCGTCACCAGCGCCACGCCGAGTTGCAGCGTGCGCGCGGTGATCGACATTTCGGCGATGCCGCCCGGCGCGCAGGCGAGGATGATGCTCGCGACCGACAATCCGGTCGCGGCCGCCAGACCCCACCCGAACAGAACCGACAGCCCCATGATCAGGGCGAGGCTCGCCAGCACGGCAGATACGTAGCGCGGCGCGCCGGTCAGCGAGCGGCGGGTGAAGCGCGAACCCAGCGAACAGCCGAGCGAGATTTGCGCGGCATTCACCAGCGGCCGCGACATCGAGGAGAATTCGATCCCGGATGCGGTCAAGGCGATGGTCGCGATCAGCGGCCCCATCATCCAGGGATTGGGGAAGCCCATGGCCTGGAAGGCAATGCCGCCCAGCGAGGTGATGGCCGCGAGTTCTGCCAGTTTTATCCAGTCGAACGGAATCAGCACCGGATGATAGGTGTCGGTACCGTGCGCGCCGGCCAGGGTCATCGCCACCGGGAAAATACAGACCACCAGCAACAGGCGCAAAGCGTGCGCGATGGCGATTTTCTCGACCTGGGCACCCCAGCGTTCGCCGAGACGCGCCATTTCCATGGCGCCGCCGGGAATGCTGGCAAAAAATGCGGTGCTGCCATCCACGCCGCCTGCACGCGACAGGAACAGGCCGGTTACATGCCCCATGCCGATAGCGCCCGCGGACGCGGCGACCAAAACGCCCCAGTGCGTCAGCACCAGGGCAAAGACGCTAGGCGTGAAATAGAGGCCCAAGGTCATCGCGATCACGAATTGCCCGCCCTCGCGACTGAAGCGGGGCGCGGCCAGCGAGGCGCCGCTGAAGTTGCACACCGCCATCGCCAGCAGGGAGCCGATCATCCAGGGCAACGGCGTACCGATGGCGGCACAAATGGCGCCGCCCACCGCGCTCACCACCAAGCCGGACAGCCACTTTCGCCAGACCATCCAGGGCGGAATCTTCATGCTCACGCCATTATCCTCGCGCACCCCGGGCCCGGATCGCATTGACGTGGCGCAGATTGGCTTTGGGCGGGCTTCCGGCTATAATGTCGGGCTTTGCTGTTGCACTTATTTCCTTCGGGGAAATGGCGTGTCGGCAAGCGACAAATACGGCCTGGTAGCTCAGTCGGTAGAGCAGAGGACTGAAAATCCTTGTGTCGGTGGTTCGATTCCGCCCCAGGCCACCAAATTCAAAAAAGCCCCCTCGGGGGCTTTTTTAATTTGATGGTTTGCGGACAGGAATAGAGCCAGCTCTGGTTCGACTAAGAACATGCCGGGGCATGTTCTTGGACGCGCGCAGCGCGGTCCCGTAGCGTAGCGAAGGGATGGCCGGATCGCCCTAAGGCGAGCCAGCCACATTCCGCCCCACGGTCTACGAACTAGCGCTCCTTCTACTTCCCGATATTCACCCCCCGTTTCAGAGCCAAAATCCGCCAGAACACCTCCCCAACCACGGCCTCCACTTTGACCCATCGCAACGGCCCGATGGACCGCTTTGCTATAATTCATCCTCCCCGCAAGACCCTGTCAATCGACTTTTCCCCCAGGAATTCCCCATGGCCAAAATCAAGGTAAAGAACCCGATCGTCGAGATGGATGGCGATGAGATGACCCGCATCATCTGGCAGATGATCCGCGAGACGCTGATCCTCCCCTATCTCGACGTCGATCTCAAATACTACGACCTGGGCATGGAAAAACGCGACGAAACCGACGACAAGATCACCGTCGATTCCGCCAATGCGACGCGCGAGTACGGCGTCGCCGTGAAATGCGCGACCATCACGCCGGATGAAGCGCGCGTCAAGGAATTCAAACTGAAGCAGATGTGGAAGTCGCCCAACGGCACCATCCGCAACATTCTCGACGGCACCATTTTCCGCGAACCCATCATCTGCAAGAACGTGCCGCGTCTGGTCTCGCACTGGGATAAACCCGTGGTGGTGGCCCGCCACGGCTTCGGCGACCAGTACCGCGCCACCGATTTCCAATTCCCCGGCGCCGGCACGCTGAAGCTCATGTTCCAGCCCAACGACGGCGGCCCCGCCATCGAGCGCGAGGTGTTCAAGGCGCCCGGCGCCGGCGTGGTGCTGGCGATGTACAACCTCGACGAATCGATCAAGGGCTTTGCCCGCGCCTGCTTCCGCTACGGCCTGGAGCGCCACTACCCGGTGTATCTCTCGACCAAGAACACCATCCTGAAAGTCTACGACGGCCGCTTCAAGAACCTCTTCCAGGAAAT
>CAZCKI010000527.1:0-2522 GCA_964498815.1 uncultured Burkholderiales bacterium | reverse complement strand
CCGTGCTGGAACGGCGACATGGTGCCCGGATCCACATTGATATAAGGATCGAGCTTGACCATCGAGACTTTGATACCGCGAGATTCGAGGATGGCGGCGAGCGAGGCGGCGGCGATACCCTTGCCCAGCGATGAAACCACGCCGCCCGTGACAAAAATGTATTTCGTCATGACCGAACTCCTTCTTTTCGGCGCGATCGCCCAAGTCTGTACAGGGAGCAATCGCTGGAGTTGGAAATTTTGATTATACAGGAAGGCACCCCTGCACTCAATGTCCGCGCAAATCTTGCCCGCCAATCACAGTACACTGGCAGGGGTATTTTCCGCTCACGAACCAGATTCCATGAAGGTACACGGCAAACACTATCGCAGCCTCTGGCGTGATGGGGACGCAAAGCGTGTGCAATGCATCGACCAGACCCAGCTGCCGGACGTTTTCGAAGTCCACTCTCTGGTATCGCTGGAACAGGTGGTCGAGGCGATACGCAGCATGCGCGTACGCGGTGCGCCGCTGATCGGCGTGACCGCAGCTTACGGCGTCGCCCTTGCCATGACCGAGGATGGCAGCGACCATGCCCTCGACGTGGCTTGCCGCCGCCTGCAGGCTACCCGGCCCACAGCGGTCAATCTGGCGTGGGCGCTTGCACGCATGCGCGAACGGCTGGCGGCCGCCGATCCGCTCGGCCGCGAGGCGCTGGCCTGGCTGGAAGCCGACGCCATGGCCGAGGAAGATGTAAGCACCAATGCCGCCATCGGCAAGCACGGCGCGGTATTGCTGAAAAGCCTGCATCAGCAATTGCAGAGGCCGGTGAACATACTGACCCATTGCAATGCCGGCTGGATTGCCGGTGTCGACTGGGGGACGGCACTGTCGGCCATTTACCATGCCCACGACAGCGGCATACCGGTGCACGTCTGGGTGGAGGAAACGCGACCGCGCAACCAGGGCAGGCTCACCGCCTGGGAGCTGCGCGGACACGGCGTACCGCACACCTACATCGTCGACAACGCCGGCGGCCATCTGATGCAGCACGGCAAGGTCGATCTGGTGCTGGTCGGCGCCGACCGGGTCTCGCGGACCGGCGACCTGGCCAACAAGATCGGCACCTATCAGAAGGCGCTGGCGGCGCGCGATAACGATGTCCCGTTCTACGCGGCACTCCCCTCCTCCACCATCGACTGGCAGATCGGCGACGCGCTGGCGGAAATCGCCATCGAGGAACGCGCCGCCGACGAGGTCCGCTTCGTACGCGGGCGTTCGCACGATGGCCTGACCCGCGATGTACAGGTGCTAGATAGCGACAGCCCGGTGGCGAATCCGGGCTTCGACATCACCCCGGCCCGCCTGGTCACCGGCATCGTCACCGAACGCGGCACCGTCATGCCCGACCGTCTGGTCCAGTTGTTTCACAAGGATTAGCAATCATGACCTTCCTCAGCACCAATTTTCTCTCGCATGCGGCGCTGCGAGACACGGTGATCGAAACCTGCCTCGCCATGAATCGGCTGGGCATCAATCACGGCAAGTCGGGAAACGTCAGCGCACGCGTCGACGATGGCTTTCTCGTCACGCCGACCGGCATTGCCTATGAGCAATTGCAGCGCGAGCAGATCGTGGCGATGGACCATGACGGGCGCCACCAGGGCGACATCCTGCCTTCGTCGGAATGGCGCTTTCACCGCGATATTTATCGCGCGCGGCCCGAGGTGCGGGCGATCGTGCACACCCACGCTTCCTACGCCACCAGCCTCGCCTGCCTGGCGCGACCGATTCCCGCTTTTCACTACATGGTTGCCTGCGCCGGCGGCAGCGACATCCGCTGTGCGCCCTATGCAAGCTTCGGCAGCCAGCAACTCTCCGATCATGCCGTCGCCGCGTTGGCCGGCCGCAGGGCCTGCCTGCTGGCGCAGCACGGCATGATCGCAGTCGGCGATTCCTTGCCGGCCGCGCTGGCGTTGGCGGTGGAAGTGGAAGCACTGGCGCGCATGTATTGTCAGGCGCTGCAAATCGGCGAACCCAAGCTGCTGCCGGAAAAAGAAATGCAACTTGTCCTGGAGCAATTCAAGACCTACGGACAGCCGTTCCTGCCTGCGGAAAAGCACTGATTTCCGCTACTCTTTCCGATGCCGAATATGGGATAATTTCAGCTTCAAGACAGGATGCGCAGCCCAACAGAGGCGCGACAGAAAACATCCGTCCCCCTCGGAGAATTCCTCGATGCACGCTCTCACCAAACCCCTCCACCTCAACGACGCTCCCACCCACAATAAAAAACTGCTGCAATGGGTGGAAGACGTCGCAGTGCTGACGCAGCCAGACCGAATTTACTGGTGCGACGGCTCCGACCAGGAATACCGGCGCCTGTGCGGGGAACTGGTGGATGCGGGAACCTTCCGCAAGCTCAACGAAACGCTGCGTCCCAATTCCTACCTGGCGCTGTCCGATCCTTCCGATGTGGCGCGCGTGGAAGATCGCACCTTCATCTGCTCGGAAAAACAGGAAGACGCCGGCCCCACCAACAA
>CAZCKI010000526.1:0-2530 GCA_964498815.1 uncultured Burkholderiales bacterium | reverse complement strand
TTTTTCGCGCAGGCGCTGGATCAGGCGCTGCACCAAGTCCTGCTGGGCGTTCTTCTTCAGATTGTCCTTGGCTTCCTCGAAGGTCGGCAGCTTCAGGGGGCGGACATCGTCGAGGCGGATGATATGGAAGCCATACTGCGTCTTGACCGGCACGTCGGTGGTCTGGCCCTTCTGCAGCGCCTTCATCGCGGTGCCGAATTCCGGCACGAAGCGGCCGGGCGTGGTCCAGTCGAGGTCGCCGCCGTTGTCCTTGGAACCGGGGTCATCGGATTTCTCCTTGGCCAGCTTTTCGAAGCTGTCGCCGCGCTTCAGGTTGGCGATGATGGTCTTGGCTTCGTCTTCGGTTTTCACCAGGATGTGGCGAACCTTGTATTCCTTGTCGCCGGCAGCGGCGATGCCCTGATCGTAGATCGCTTTCAACTGCGGATCGCCGATCGGCGTGGATTTGACATAGTCATCGAAAAATGCGCGGATCAAGACGGCCTGGCGGGCCATTTCCATTTGGGTGGCGATGGTCGGGTTCTTGTCGAGGCCCTTTTTCTTGGCGGCTTGCGCCAATACTTCGCGCGTCACCAATTCATCCTTGATCGCCTTGTCCATTTCCGCGGAAGGCGGCTGTCCGTTGGCTTGTCCATCGCGGCTCAGGGCATCGATGAACGACTTGGGAATGGCGACACCGTTGACGGAGAGACCGGAGGCGCCGGCTTTGCTGCCTTTTTCGGACTTGTCGGCTTTCTCGGCTTTTTCGGCCCTTTCAGCTTTGGTTTCCGCCATGACTGCGGGCGCGGCCAGGGCAACGGCCAGTACGGTAATGAGGGACTTCAATTTGAATGACATGACTCTTCCTTACGAGAATAAAACAGCGGTTAATCAAACAGGGCGCGCATCGATTTGCAATGCGTGTATGCGCGTTTTCATCAAATCGTCGAGCAAGGCATAAATCATCTGGTGGCAGACCACGCGGGATTTGCCGGCAAAGGCCGGCGATACTACCGTGAGGTCGAAGTGCGTTCCTTCCGCCGTGTCTGCGATGAGGCCCGTGCGTTTGGCATGTGCGGCCGATCCTGCATGGCCGGCGTGGGCGGCAGATTCGTCGCGCAGGTCGATCAGCGTCGGCTGCAGGGTTTGCAGGCGCTCGAGGATCTGCTCGCGAACGGTCGTCATGGCTAGCGGGGAAAAGTGCGCTTGAAGGGTTTGACCGATACCCTGGCATAGACCCCGGCCAGCGCGTACGGATCTTCGGACGCCCAGGCCAATGCGGCTTCGCGCGAGGCAAACTCGGCGACGATCAGGGAGCCGGTGAATCCGGCCGGGCCCGGGTCTTCGCTGTCGATGGTCGGATGGGGCCCCGCCAACAACAGACGGCCTTCGTCTTGCAGGGTTTGCAACCTTTCCACATGCGCAGGGCGGCTGGCGCCACGCGCGGCGAGACTGCCGGGACGATCTTCGCAGACAATGGCGTAGAACATCAATTCTGCTCCGCGTCGTCAGGCATGTACTTCGCCAGCCAGATTGCCTGCCCGATCGTGAACACGATTACGGCACCCGTGCCGCCAAAAATTTTCACGTTCACCCACGCGTCCAGCGACAAAACCGTGGCGAAATATTGATTGAGCGCCGCCATCGTCCAGAAATAAATGCCCCAGGAAATGGACAATTTTTGCCACACATGCTCCGGCAGTTCGATGTCCTGCCCCAGCAGCGATTTCAGCGGGTTCTTTTTGAGCGCAAGCGCGGCAAAAATGAGAGCGCCCATCAGGCCCCAGAAAATCGTCCATTTCACCTTGATGTAGTACTCGTCGTGCAGCAGGATGGTCAGCGTCCCGAACACAACGATAAAAGCCAGCGTTATCCACTGTATGGGCTTGACCGGCGTGCGCCGAAAAAAGCTCCAGCCGATCTGCACCACCGCCACCACGATCGCGGCACCCGCCGCGAAATAGATGTCGACCGCCTTGTAGGCGCCGAAAAAGACGATCAGCGGGAGAAAATCGAGCAAAATCTTCATGCAATGGGGCGTAGCGACAAGAGACGTAACTGACTATTATCGCATGGTTGGCAATGTCAGTGCAGTGGCACCGAGCGAGCCAACTCTGCCTCGATCAAGGTGCGCGTCGGTGCGGGAAAGCCGGGATCGGCTGCAAGCGAAGCGGCTTCCGCGAAAAAGCCCGCGCATTCCTGTGGCATGCGGCTCTTCAGGTTGGCGAAGGCAAATTGCATCATCTCGGCGTCGCCGGTTCGGATCGCGGCAATCGCAAAATTCAGGTTGAGCAGGCGCCACGGCCGTTCCGGATTGGAGCGTTCCAGGTCCATGCCTAATTGCGGCGCGAGGTGGTCAATCAGTCCTTGCATCAGGGCGAAAGTGGCAACGGTATCCTGCCTGGTTTGGGCTTCATTGGCGCGTTCGGCCAAGGCATTGACGATGGGTTCGGGGCGAAAAATCGCCAGGCGGTGCCGCATAGCCCATAAGCCGACGCCGATTATGATCGTCTGCCAGGCCATTCGTTCCCCGACAAGGGAGAGCCGGTCC
>CAZCKI010000525.1:0-2549 GCA_964498815.1 uncultured Burkholderiales bacterium | reverse complement strand
CAGCAACATCGGCAAACGCGTTGCGGTGCGTATCGAAAGTCAAGATATCGAAGGTACGGTCGCGGCGGTCGGCACCGATACCGTGTTGCTCACCAAGATCAGCGGCAAGGATTTTTTCGACTCGGTGGTGGTCATTGCCAAGATCAGCGCGGTGACCTACAAGGCGCGCTAGGCACACGACGTTGCATCGCGGAATCGCAGCCGTATGACCATCACCAACCGTACCGAGGCGCAGCAGCGCGCGGATGAGATTCGCGTCTTTGCCGCAGAGCTTTCGCGTCTGGAAAGCGACGGCGTGCTGGCGTTGGACGCCACGCAACGCGAAGCCGTGGCCGCGCATCACCAGTCTTTGTTGGCTGAGTTCGGCCGCAGCTTCGACATCGACCGCGATTCGCAGGCCAAACAACTGTCGCTGGGCATGCGCGTGGCCTCTTTCCTGGGCGCGCTGGCGCTGGCCGCCAGCGTGTTTTTCCTGTTCTACCAGTTCTGGGGCTGGTTCGCGCCGGGCACGCAGGTGGTGGTATTGATCGCCGCCGCGCTCGCCTCTTTCGCCGGCACGGTCTGGCTGCAAGGACACGACAGCAGCGGCTATTTCACCAAGCTGGCGGCGATGGTGACCTTCGCCTGCTTCGTCCTGAATATCACCATGCTCGGTCAGATCTTCAATATCACGCCATCCGACAAGGCGCTGCTGCCTTGGGCGGCCTTCGCCTTCCTGCTGGCCTATGCCTTCGATTTGCGATTGCTGCTGGCGGCCGGTATTTTTTGCCTGCTCTCTTTCATGGCCGCGCGTGTCGGCGCGTTTGGTGGCACCTATTGGATTCATTTCGGCCAGCGCCCCGAGAATTTCCTGGTTCCGGCGACCTTAATGTTTTTCGTGCCGCACGGGCTCGACCACCGCCGCTTCGCCGGCTTCGCGTCGGTGTACCGGGTGCTCGCCATGCTGGCGATCTTCCTGCCGGTACTGATACTGTCGCACTGGGGATGGGGCAGCTACCTGACGCTGGAACGGAAGCTGATCGAAGGGATTTACCAGACTCTCGGCCTGGTCGGCGCCGCAGCCTTTGTTTGGTACGGGGTACGCCGCCACCTGCCGGAAGTGGTGAATACCGGCGTGACCTGGTTCGTGATCTTTCTGTACAGCAAGATGTTCGACTGGTGGTGGGAGATCATGCCCAAATACCAATTCTTCCTGGTTATCGGCCTGACCGCAATGCTGTTGCTGTTCGCCTTCCGCAGGCTGCGCGAGAGCGGCTTGCTGCGAACCGGGGGAACGACCAAGTCATGAAATGGTCGCGCAAACATACACTGTTGGCGGGGGTCACCCTGATTGCGGCGATGAATATCGTTGTGCTGGCCGGTGTCGCGTACAACCGCGGCGGAGAACCCCACAGTACGCTGCGTCTTACCGAACGCGAATTGCATTTGCCCTATGTCTGGAGGGGCGAGAAAGAGAACAGCGGATTGTCGCTGCAGTTGCAGTGGCGGGTGTGGCCCTCCACCAAGGAACGAAAGCTTGCCGAATGGGCTTTCCAGTCCAACAGAAGCGCGCCGGTCTGGCTGGACGAAGCCAAGATGTCGGCTCTCGGCTTCGACACTTCGCACCAGGGCGGTGTTGACGATGCCTGGTCGTTTTATCGGCGCCAATTGCCGCGAGACGTTTTTCTCGCCTTGGAAATGGATGGCGCCGCCTACCAGACAGCTCTGGCCCGCGCCCGCGAAATGGAAAAAATCAACAAGGACGGTCCAAGAATACTGAAGGAAGAACAGGAAGAAAATAGCCGGCTTTTCGTCGTCGACGCGGATTTGGACAGAGCCGCGCTGCGCGTAAAGTACCCGGACCGAAATCGCTACGCCATCATTCGTGGCCAAGTTCGTCCAGCGTGGCAGGGCGACAACAGCTCGATCAAAATGAGTGGCTACGTGAACGACCTCAGTGCGGAAAATCTTAACGTGCCGCTGGACATGCGCGACATATTTGGAGACGCCACGGAAAGTCGCGCGGCTGGCCCGGCGCGCAACGCGAAATTCGACGCCGAAGTGGCGTACGGTCAAAAGCTCGAGCCGTGGATCGTGAATTTGGCGAAACGGCGCCAGTGATCCATACGCCGCTTCGAGATGGTTGCTGCGGCTTCGTCGGGCTACAAACCGGTTAGAACTCTTTCCATCCGCGTTCCGCGAACGCGCGCATCGGCACTACCCGCCCCCCGCGCGGGCGCGGTACCAGTTGCAGTCCGCGGCTTTTCGGCGCGATATCACGCGCCGCGGCGCGCCGATCCGGCGCGCGCATTTTTTCCTCGTCGAGCTTGAAGCGCGCAACCAGCGCAGTGAGGCTCTCGGCCTGCTCGCGCATCGACTCCGCCGCTGCGGCGGCCTGTTCGACCAGGGCCGCGTTTTGCTGGGTGACGTCTTCCATCTGCACGATGGCGCGGTTGACCTGCTCGATGCCGGCTGCCTGCTCGGCGGTGGCGCTGGCGATGTCGTTCATGATGGTCGCGGCCTGCTCGATGCCGACGATGATTTCCTGCATGGCGGTGCCGGCTTCGGCG
>CAZCKI010000524.1:0-2550 GCA_964498815.1 uncultured Burkholderiales bacterium | reverse complement strand
CCAACGAGATTTCGCAAAGCCTGAAGGCGCTGAATGTGACTCCGCTGAAAACGGCAAATCCTAAGAAGGTGCGCTGATGACCTATCTCGCCAAACCCAATCTGCACCACCCGCAACTGCCGGTCAACAAGCTGGGCTTCACCCGCCGCGACTACGAGGGCGCCATTTCCACCCTGTGCGCCGGCTGCGGGCACGATTCGATCTCGGCTGCCATCATCCAGGCCTGCTTCGAGCTCGACCTGCCGCCGCACCGCATCGCCAAGCTGTCCGGCATCGGCTGTTCCTCGAAGACGCCCACCTACTTTCTCGGCAATTCGCACGGCTTCAATAGCGTGCACGGCCGCATGCCGTCTGTCCTGACCGGCGCCAATCTCGCCAACCGCGACCTCATTTATCTCGGCGTGTCCGGCGACGGCGATTCGGCCTCGATCGGCCTGGGCCAGTTCGCCCACGTGATGCGCCGCGGCGTCAACATGACCTACATCGTCGAAAACAACGGCGTGTACGGCCTCACCAAGGGCCAGTTTTCTGCGACTTCGGATCGTGGCTCGAAATCGAAGCGCGGCGCCATCAACAACGATGAAGCCATCGACCTGGTGGCGCTGGCGATGCAGATGGGCGCCACCTACGTTGCGCGCAGCTTTTCCGGCGACAAGGCGCAACTGGTGCCGCTGATCCAGGGCGCGATCCTGCACCGGGGGGCGGCGTTCATCGACGTGATCTCGCCCTGTGTGGCCTTCAACAACCACGACGGCTCAACCAAAAGCTATGACTACGTGCGCGAGCACAACGAGGCGGTGAATTTCCTCGACGTGATCAAGATGCACAGCGAAATCACCGCCGACTACGCACCGGGCACGCTGGAGGAAATCCGCCAGCACGACGGCTCGATCCTGCGCCTGCGCAAATTGCACGAGAATTACGACCCGGCCGATCGTATTTCGGCGATGAATCACCTGCAGGAAACGCGCGCCCAGGGCGAAATCGCCACCGGGCTCCTGTACGTCGATGCCGACCCGGTCGACCTGCACGAGGCCGCCAATACGGTGGCGGTGCCGCTCAATCAGTTGGACGAAGCCGCGCTGGTCCCCGGATCGGCGGCGCTCGCCAAGCTGAACGCGTCACTGCGATAATTTTTTTCAGAACAAAAAAATACCCCCGGACAAGCCGGGGGTAGGAATCCACGCTTGCGCGTGGAGGAGGAGACAGACCGGATCGGCTCCGGCGGGCCGTAAAATCAGTGCGGAATCGCCGACGGCTCGCTTGGCGCCACGTGGCCCTTGGCGATCTCGGCGAGTTTGCGGCCGGCGAAGTGACTACCGTTGCGAATTGCGTGCCACAGGCTCGCAATGGCCGAGCCGATCAGCGCGCCGAGTGCGGCGCTACGCAGCAGACGCGCGCGGGCGATGTGGCATTCGATGTTCCTGAAATCGTCTATCTGGTTCATGGCAAGCTCCTGGTAGGTTCCTCGTAGGTTCCTTGTGAGTTCCTGCGTTGTTCAAGCTGCGGTGGACAGGATGATCCCGACGAACAACATGGCAATCGCGATACAGGTACCGAATAGCAGAACCGCATCGACTTGCTCCAGGGAGTTATCGAGGGCTTCCCGCAAAATCAAATCCCGTTCCATCTGATCGGTCAGCTTCGCGTCCATTGCACCCTCCCGGCCCAAATCACGGTTGAATTGCTGCTTTGCACAAAGACGACGATAGGCGCATGGCTTGCACATTTCCAATCGTATCTTTGGATATCAGGCATCAATATTGCTTATGACGAAGCCAGGGAATGCTGCAAAGCAGCAAACGGGCGTAGAATATTCTTTTGGCGGCAACCGAAGCGGGTTCCATGGAGCTTTATCAGTTACGCAGTTTTGCGGCCATTGCGGAACTCGGCCAGCTCACGCGGGCGGCCGAGAAGCTGCACGTCAGCCAGCCGGCGCTGTCGGCACAGTTGAAATCGCTGGAAGACAAGCTCGACCTGGTGCTGTTTCGCCGCACCGCCAGCGGCATGGTGCTGACTGCGCAGGGCCGGCGGCTGCTGGCCGAAGCGGAGCGGGTGCTGGCGGCGGCGCAGGCCTTCAAGGACGAAGCGGGCCGCCTCAAGGGGCAGCTGAGCGGGCGCGCCGGCATCGGCACGTTGAGCGACCCGCAGTTGACCCGCGTCGGCGAATTCATGAGCCTCGCCTTGCAGCGCTATCCTTCGCTGCAACTCGAATTGCACCAGGCCGTCACCGGCCACGCGCTCGACCAGGTGCGCGACGGCGTCTGGGATGCGAGCTTTTATTATGGCGACCTCAAGTACCCGGGTATCACCGGTCTCGCCCTGCGCACGCTGCACTTTCGGGTGGCCTGCCCCGCAGCGTGGCGCGAGCGCGTCACCGCCGCCGACTGGCCGGAAATGGCGGAACTGCCGTGGATCATCCCGCCGCCGATCAGCAGCCATCACCAGATGGCGCACGCGCTGCTCGACCAGCACGACGTGACGCCGACGCGGGTGGTGGAAGCCGACCAGGAAGCGGTGATCGCCTCGCTGGTCGCCTCCGGGGTCGGCA
>CAZCKI010000523.1:0-2566 GCA_964498815.1 uncultured Burkholderiales bacterium | reverse complement strand
AACGAATTCTCTAGGAATCCGCATGGCAAAGAACGTGGTCGTGATCGGCACCCAGTGGGGTGACGAAGGCAAGGGCAAAATCGTCGATTGGCTGACCGATGAAGTCGCCGCCGTGGTGCGCTTCCAGGGCGGCCACAACGCCGGCCACACCCTGGTGGTGAACGGCAAGAAGACCATCCTGCGCCTGATTCCATCCGGCATGCTGCACTCGCATGTGACCTGCTATATCGGCAACGGCGTGGTACTGTCGCCGACCGCACTGCTGACCGAAATCGACGAATTGACCGCGGCCGGCCTCAACCTGACCGGTCGCCTGAAGGTTTCGCCGGCCTGTCCCCTGATCCTGCCCTATCACGTTGCCGTCGACCAGGCGCGTGAATCGAAAATGGGACTCGGCAAGATCGGCACCACCGGTCGTGGCATCGGCCCAGCCTACGAAGACAAGGTGGCGCGCCGCGCCATCCGCCTCAACGATCTGGCCTACCCCGATCGCTTTCACGCCAAGCTGGTTGAGGTACTCGACTATCACAACTTCGTCCTGACGCAATACCTGAATGCGCCGGCTATTAGCGTCGATTCAGTCTATGAACCGACGCTCAAGATGTTTGAGCGCCTGAAACCGATGATGGCCGACGTCGCCGCTGAGTTGCACACCCTGATGGCAGCGGGCAAGCAGATCCTGTTCGAAGGCGCGCAGGCCGCCATGCTCGACGTCGATCACGGCACCTACCCCTACGTGACCTCGTCGAATTGCCTCGCCGGTCAAGCGTCGGCGGGGGCCGGCGTAGGACCGCAATCATTGCACTACGTACTCGGCATCACCAAGGCCTACGCCACCCGCGTCGGCTCCGGCCCGTTTCCCACCGAATTGGAAAACGATGTCGGCGAACGTCTGCGCCAACGCGGCAACGAATTCGGCTCCGTCACTGGCCGCCCGCGGCGCTGCGGCTGGTTCGATGCGGCAGCGCTGAAGCGCGCGGCGCAAATCAACGGCCTGTCCGGCCTTTGCATCACCAAGCTCGATGTGTTCGATGGCCTCGAAACCTTGCGCATCTGCACCGGCTATCGCGTCAACGGCGATACCACCGACATCCTGCCCTACGGTGCCGAGAACATTTCCGCCTGCGAGCCGATCTACGAAGACCACCCCGGCTGGTCGGAAAGCACGGTCGGCATCCAGCAGTGGGATCAGCTGCCGCGCAACGCGCAGTCCTATCTGCGTCGCATGGAAACGCTGGTCGGGGCGCCGATCGCGCTGATTTCCACCGGGCCGGATCGCGAAGAGACGATTGTCCTGCAGCAGCCTTTCGCCTGAAAAGGGCGGTCTGGCTAGGGCGCCACCAGCTTGGCCTGCATCTTGGCGAGGCTGCCGTCCTTTTTCATGGCTTCCAGCGCCGTGGTCAGCTTTTCGACCAGCGCCTTTTGCGTGACCGCGCTGCAGGCCAGGTACAAGGGAATATCGCGCAAGGTGTAGACCAGCTTCAGTTCCGGCACCTTGGCGGCGGCGGCGCGCTTCTTGGCGCTGTAGATGCCGGTCAGCCACAGGTCGGCGTAGTTGGAGTCTTCTTTTTTCAGGAACAGGCGAGGCGGGTTGCGGGTATCGACGTCGTCCTGCAGGATGCCGTTGAAACCGTTCTGGCGCAGGTAGTCGATGCGGCCGTCGAACGACTCGGCGGCGATGCGGAATTTTTTCATTTCATATAGCGAGCGGACCGGCTCGCTGAAATCGGCCTTGCCGAACACGGCCCATTTGTTGCTCAAAACCGGTCCCACCCACTTGAACAGCGCCTCGCGGTCGGGTGCGCGCGCCAGCGCGTACAGGCAGGAATCGGTGGCGGCCTGGGTGTTGCGATACGATTCGTCGCGATCGGCCACGGTGATGTTGATGTCGATGCCGGCGCGCTTGGCCATTTCACGCACGATATCCGTGGCGACACCGGCAACGGCCTTGCCTTCCATGTAGCTGAAGGGTGGGTTGTCGTCGGTGAGGATTTCCAGCGTTGCGGCCTGAACGGAATTCGCCAGCGCAAGGCCAAGGGATAGAGCGAACGTGAGTCGTTTCATTTTTGTCTCTTCCGGTGAAAAGTTTGCTAATCCTACGCTAGTTGGCGCAGCTGCTCAAAATGCAAGCGCTCAAAAGCTGAGCTCGGTTTTCAGCAGGAATTGTACCGCTTTGATATTCGCCTGTCGCCGCAGCGGCATCGCCACGTCGGCGTGTAGCACGTTGGCGAAGGCCGCCCGGTCCAGCGCGATGCGCAGGCCGATGCCGGCATCGGACAGCCAGCCGCCGTTGACGGTATTCTGGTTGACGCCGCTCCAGGCGCGGCCGGAATCGACAAAAACCGCCCCGCCGACGCGAAACAGCCGGAACGGGTACCAGTCGCTGTAGGCGCGCTGCTCGAGGGTAACGAGCGCGCGCCGGGTGCCGGTCTGATAGCGCAGCGGATAGCCGCGCAGGCCGTTGTCGCCGCCCAGCAGCAACTGGTCGGCGGCGCCGATGCCATCGCTGATGCGGTCGAATGCGGTCGAGGCATAAAAAGCAAACCGGGCATTCTGTGGAGCGTAG
>CAZCKI010000522.1:0-2575 GCA_964498815.1 uncultured Burkholderiales bacterium | reverse complement strand
GGTCGCCTCGACCTACGCCAACTCGATCCTCGCCAATAACGAGGCCACCGACCTGGGTTACGACGAAGCCCTGCTGCTCGATACCGAGGGCTATGTGGCGGAGGGCGCCGGCGAAAACATTTACCTGGTGCGCGACGGCCGCATCGCCACGCCGGAACTGACTTCGGCGCTCGACGGTATCACCTGGCGCTCGATCCAGGAGGTGTGCGCGGACCACGGCATTCCGGTCGAGGCGCGCAAAATCACGCGCGATGACGTATACATCGCCGACGAGGCATTTTTTACCGGTACGGCGGCGGAAGTGACGCCGATTCGCGAAGTCGACGGCCGCGTCATCGGCGGCGGCATGCGCGGACCGGTCACCGAAAAATTACAATCGGCTTTCTTCGATATCGTTTACGGGCGCAATCCCAAATACCACCACTGGCTGACGCCGGTGCAATGAGGCAACCATGAGTACCGATGCAAAAGAAATCACCGTGACCGCAGGCGACCTGCCGCTGCACTGCCCGACACCGGCCATGAAGCTGTGGAATTCGCACCCGCGCGTGTTCATCGACGTGGCCACCGAGGGCCACGCGAAGTGCCCGTATTGCGGCACCGTCTATCGACTCGACGGACCCGCGAAGTCCGGTCACTGAGCGGCTCACTGACGCCGCATGGCGAACGCCCTGCTGCTGGTCGCCCCCGCCTGGATCGGCGACGCGGTTCTGGCGCAACCGTTGTTGCGCAGGCTGATCGAGCGTGAGCCCGGGCTCTCTATCGATGTCTTGGCGCCGCGCTGGGTGATGCCGGTGTTCGCGCGCATGCCCGAATGCGCGAACGTCATCGAAAGCCCGTTCGGTCACGGCGACCTCGGCATCCTGGCGCGCCGCAGGCTCGGACGTAGCCTGGCCGGCAACTACCAGCGTGCGGTGGTGCTGCCCAATTCCTTCAAATCCGCGCTGGTGCCCTGGTTCGCCGGCATCCCAACGATCACGGGGTTTCGCGGCGAAATGCGCGGCTGGCTGATCAACGATTGCCGCATCCTCGACCCCACCCGGCTGCCGACCATGGCGGAACGATTTGTAGCACTCGCGGAACCCGCCGCGAATGCCGTTCCTGCACTGTTTCCGCCGCCTTCTCTGCGGGTGGACCTGGTCGCGCGCGACGCCGCCCTGCAACGCCTTCAGCTGGATCACCATCGGCCGGTGGCGGTATTTTGTCCAGGCGCGGAATACGGTCCGGCCAAACGCTGGCCTGCCGCGCACTTTGCCGAGCTCGCCAAACTGCTGCTGGCCGAAGGTAAGCAGATCTGGCTGATGGGCGGCCACGGCGATCGCGGGATCGCGGAGGCGATCGACGCTGCGACCGGACACGCCTGCCGCAACCTGGCCGGTGAAACCAGCCTCACCGAGGCAATCGATTTATTGAGCCTCGCTGCACAGGTGGTCACCAACGACTCGGGGCTCATGCATATCGCCTGCGCCGTCGGCGCGCCGGTGACGGCCCTGTACGGCTCCAGTTCCCCCGCATTCACACCGCCCTTGTCCAGCCGCGCCAAGGTCGTCTGGCTGCACCCGGAGTGCAGCCCCTGCTTCCAGCGCGAGTGCCCGCTCGGTCATTTCAAATGCCTGAACGACCTGGCCGCCCGCGATGTATTGGCTAAAATGAGCGCATAATTTTCGGCATCGCGAGGAACTCATCATGCATAAAATCATCACCGCAGGCTTGGCCGCGTTCGCATTTGCGGCCGGCATCGCCTCCGCCGCTCCAAAGGCCAAGGAAATACCGCTCGAGTACCTCGCCGATATCGACGGCTGGCACCAGAAAATGGAAACCAGCCTGCGCCGCGACAACGGCTGGCTGACGCTGGCCGGCCGCTTCGTGCTGAAGAGCGGCGCCAATACCTTCGGCACCGGCAAGGACAACGACGTGGTGTTCCCCCAGGAATTGAAGGGCACCGGACCCGACCGACTCGGTACGCTGATCGTCGATTCGGTCAATCGCAGTGTTACTTTGAAACTGGCAGACGGCGTCGCCATGTCCAGCGACGGCAAGCCCTTCAGCGGCGAGCGCGCGATGGGAACCTCGCCCGACAAGCGCGACTGGGTGGCGCTGGGGCGCATCGCCATGCACGTGATTGCGCGCGACGGCTATTTCGCCCTGCGTCTCGCCGACAACGAATCGCAGGTGCGCAAGAATTTTGCCGGCCGCATCTGGTTTCCGCCGAATCCAGGCCTGGTGGTCACTGCGAAATTCATTCCTTACCCGCCCGGTCGCAAGATCGCGATCGTCGACGTGATCGACGAGGTATCGGACGAGCCCTGCCCGGGCTATGTAGCGTTTACCTTGCAGGGCAAGAAAATGAAAATGGATGTGATCGGCGATGACGCGGACGGATTGTTCTTCGTGTTCCGCGACGCCACCGCAGGCAAGACCACCTATCCTGCGTCGCGCTTCCTGGCCGTGGACAAGCGGCCGGCTCCCAACACCACTTTCAAACTCGACTTCAACAAGGCCTATAACCCGCCCTGCGCCTTTTCCGAGTTCACCACCTGCCCGCTGCCGCCGAAGCAGAATATTTACAAGGTGA
>CAZCKI010000521.1:0-2576 GCA_964498815.1 uncultured Burkholderiales bacterium | reverse complement strand
CTTCAGGAATACCGGGCGCAGCAGGCAGGTCGCGATCAGGGACAGGATCAGCGCCGGCTGGGCGATCACCGAGATGGTCATGAAGCGGGAGCCCAGGTCGGCCAGGTTTTCGGCGCGCACCATGGCGGCGGCGAGGCACAGTACGTTCACCATCACCAGCAAGCGCAACATGATGCCCATATTGCAAAAGTCGGGAAGGCGCGCCGCAACATTGGCTGCGGCGGTGGCGGAGTTGGAACCTCGGGACGAGTCTTTCATGGCCGCGCGCTCGGTTTTCCGGGATGGGATGCAAGGCGCGAGGCGACGCGAAGGGTTGCCCCTTCGCTAGACCTCGCAACGAAGCAGACCGCCCGGAAAGCCCGCGCCCATACGGGTTTTGACGAAAACAACCCAGCTTCCACGCGCGCGACGAAGTGAATGGTGCCCCCTTCACGAGGAGCGCAACACGGAAGATGGGTTGTTTTCGTCAAAACGCGGCTCATGAAAGACTCGTCCCGAGGTTCCTGTGTTTTATACTGGCCTTGTTCATCGTTCCCCAATTCTCCGCGAATCGCGCCGGAAAAGACAATGCCCCAAGACCCTCCGTATTCCCCACCCTCGCCGCAAGCCTGGTCCGGCCGCTTCAGCGAGCCGGTTGCCGAACTGGTGAAACGCTTCACCGCCTCGGTGTCGTTCGACCGGCGCCTGGCCGAGGTCGATATCCAGGGTTCGCTGGCGCACGCGCGCATGCTCGCCCACGTCGGCGTGCTCGGCCAGGACGACCTCGCCTCTATTGAACGCGGGCTTGCCGAAATACTCGCCGAAATCCGCACCGGCCGCTTCGAATGGGCTATCGACCGCGAAGACGTGCACATGAACATCGAATCGCGCCTGACCGCGCTGGCGGGGGAAGCCGGCAAACGCCTTCATACCGGCCGTTCGCGTAACGACCAGGTCGCTACCGACATCCGTCTTTGGCTGCGCGGCGAAATCGACGCCTTGATCGAATTGCTGCGCCGCACCCAGCTTGCGCTGGTGAATCTGGCCGAAGCCCACGCCGATACGGTGATGCCCGGTTTTACTCACCTGCAGGTCGCGCAGCCGGTAACCTTCGGTCACCACCTGATGGCGTACGTGGAAATGCTGTCGCGCGACGAAGCGCGCCTGATCGATTGCCGCAGGCGGGTGAACCGGCTGCCGCTGGGTGCCGCGGCGCTGGCCGGCACCACCTTTCCGATCGACCGCGACAGGGTTGCGCGCGAGTTGGGTATGGACGGCGTCTGCGAGAACTCGCTCGATGCGGTCTCCGATCGCGACTTCGCCATCGAGTTCGTGTCTGCCGCTGCCCTGGTCATGACCCATCTGTCCCGCTTTTGCGAAGAATTGATCCTGTGGATGAACCCGAACTTCGGCTATATCGATCTGGCCGACCGCTTTTGCACCGGGTCCTCGATCATGCCGCAGAAGAAAAACCCCGACGTGGCCGAACTGATACGCGGCAAGGTGGGGAGGGTGAACGGCCATCTTGTCGCATTGCTGACGCTGATGAAAGCGCAGCCGCTGACCTATAACAAGGACAACCAGGAGGACAAGGAACCCTTGTTCGATACGGTCGACACGGTGCGCGATTGCCTCACGCTGATGGCCGATATGGCGGGCGGCATCGTGGTGAACAAGGACGCCATGCGCCGCGCCGTCATGAAGGGCTTTGCCACGGCGACCGATTTGGCCGATTACCTGGTCAAGAAGGGGCTTCCGTTCCGCGATGCGCACGAAGTGGTGGCGCGGGCGGTCAAGGCGGCCGAAACGGCGGGCAAGGGGCTGGAGGAGTTGCCTTTGGACGTCCTGAAGGGCTTTTCGCCTTTGGTGGGGGAGGATATATATAAGGTGCTGACGCCGGAGGGGTCGATTGCGGCTCGGGATCATATTGGGGGGACGGCGCCGAAGCAGGTTCGGGCGGCTATCGCTCGGGCTCGGGAGCGCTTGGCCTCTTAGCGTTTCGCCAGAGGCTCACAATACCTATATGCAGGGTGGCCGGGGCTTGCCCGGCGGCAAGTCACTTTTCTTGCTTCGCCAAGAAAAGTAACCAAAAGAAGGCGACCCCAGGGTCGTCGGCCCCTGCGGGGCTGCTCTGCGCTGCTCGCGAGGACGGGGCGGCTGCGGAACTCGTGGCTCGTGGTAGCTAAAGCACAAAAGGCTTAGATTGTGCTCGCCACTCAAACATCCTCGCCGACGGCCCCCCGTCCTCGCTGCGCTGCTCGACGACTCTCATGGGGACCCCAACAGCATAGGCACCTCTTGCTTCGCGCGAGCAAGGTGGTAAAAGGCTCGTGGTTTTACAAGTTCCTTCCGCGAGAGCGGAAGTGGATCGGCCCTTGACCTCGGGCCCCATGAGAGCCGCCGAGTAACGCAGGAGCGTCGGGGGAAGTCCGCGAGGACTGTCTGAGCGGCGAGCACAAACTAAACCTCTTGCGCTAATGCAATCACGCTGCCGCGAGTTCCGCAGCGGCCCGACGTTCCGAGTAACGCAGGGCACCCCGAAGGGGCGGCGAACCTGGGTCGCCTTTTCTTTGGGTACTTTCTTTTGGCGAAGCAAA
>CAZCKI010000520.1:0-2576 GCA_964498815.1 uncultured Burkholderiales bacterium | reverse complement strand
CTGCCGCGCCAACGGACTGAAGCCCGCCGAGATCAAATTCCGCGACGTGGTGCGCGTCTACGCCGAAGCGGGCGCGCAGTACGGCCAGGCGGGCGCCAAATTTCCGTTGAGCGAAAAGCGCTTTCGGGAATCGCTTTCACCCGAAGGAATGATCGCCGCCAGCAAGGGCCTCGGCGGCCCCCAATTGCCCGAGGTACAGCGAATGCTGGCCGAGTCGAACCAGCAGCTGGCCGGCGACGGCGCCTGGACCAAAGCGGCCAGGAAAAAGCTGGCGGATGCCCAGGCCAATCTGGACAAAGTCTTTTCCAATCTCATGGCAAACCCGTAACCCGTTCGGCGCGACCATCTCCGCTGACCCGCGAACGGCGGGCGCCGGCGAGGCGCGATGCACTGCCCGCAAACAAAACAACAATTTTTCGAGGAGAACACGCATGCCCAACAAATCTTTCCAACCGGCGCGTACCGCGCTGTTGTGTGCAGCTGTCTTCGCCGCAGTCCCGGCGCTTGCCGCCGAGGGACCGGTCACCCTGTACGCCAACCTGTACGTGGACTTCGAAACCGTCAAGGCGGCGGGATCGGCCGTCAGCAGCAACGATCTGCCGCCCCGCAACCGCGTCAGCAGCAATTCGTCCCACCTGGGCTTCCGTGGCGTCGAATCGCTGGGCGGCGGAGTTTCGGCGTGGTTTCAAGTGGAGAATTCGGTGCGCCCCGACTCCCCCCAGACCACCGACGGCTTCGCCAGCCGCAACAGCGCGGTCGCGCTGAAAGGCGATTGGGGAGATGTGCTGCTGGGCCAATGGGACAGTCCGTACAAGAACGCCACCTCGCGCCTGGATCCGTTCGGCAACACCAGCATCGCCGGCTATTCCAACATCGTCGGCGGCAATAGCACCTCCACGTTCGCGAACGCAGCGAGCCGGCAGTCGTTCGATCGCCGCCAACGCAATATCGTCCAATACTGGAGCCCGGAGGGGAATGCCATATCCATGCGTCTCGCCTACGCCGCCAACGAGGAGAGGGGAACGTGCACGGTCGCCTGCAATCCCAGCCTCTATTCGGCGTCGATCGCCTATCGCACCGACGCCCTGTACCTGGTGGCGGCGAGCGAACGCCACAACGAATACGCCAACACCGCCACCGCGACCACCCGCGATACCGGCACCAAAGTCGCCGCCGGATACACGATAGCCGGCCATCACAACCTCAGCTTGTTATGGGAAGCCATTACCTACCGGGGCAACGTCGCCGCGACGGCACTGCCCAAGACCTTCACCGCGGGCACCGCCTCCGAAGTCCGGCTGAAAACATTTTTTGTCGGGTACAAGGGCGATTTCGGCCGGCATATCGTGCGCCTGAGCTATGGCCGGAACCAGAACCTGGAGCTCGATGGCGGCAGCGCTCCCAATACCGGCGCGCGCTTCTGGGCGGCCGGCTACGGTTACGAGTTTTCCAAACAGATCGAGGTGACGGTCTTTTACAGCACCGTCGCCAACCAGGCCAGCTCGCGCAACGATTTCGCGGTCAACGGCATTCTCGGCGGCGCGGTCAACAACGGCGCCAGCCCCAGGGGTCTCGCGGTCGGCATGAAGTACCGGTTTTAGCCGAGTGAAGTCGCTAGTCCCGCTCGCTGTCGCGTCTCTGCTTCTTTGTGCGCCGGCGTTCGCGCAATCGCCCCCGGGTGTTCTGGCCGACGAGATCGTCATCGGCCAGGACATCGACACCTCCGGGACCATCGCCGGGCGCATGAAGCCGCTGATGCAGGCGGCCGATGCCTACCTCGAACGAATCAACCGGTCGGGCGGGGTCAATGGCCGCCGCATCAGGATCGAGCGTACCGACAGCGGCAACAAGCCGGATAAAACCAAGGCGAATGTGCGCGCCCTGGTGGAGGGCAAAGGGGTCTTCGCCATGTGGGGAATTTCGGGAACGGGAAATGTCGCCGTGGCGCTGCCGTTTCTGGAGGAACGCAAAGTGCCGCTGATCGGCTCGACCTCGGGCGCAGATCCGTTTTACACGAAGACCCACCCCATGCTCATCAATGTGAAAGCCGGTTACGGCGACGAAATCCGTCGGCTCGCCGCACACCTGAAGGACACCTACATCCAGAGGCTCGGCATCTTCTACATCGATAACGGCTTCGGCCGCGAAGCGCTGAAGACCGCGCAGGCGGCGGCGGCCGAAAGAAATCTCGACATCCTGGCGGTGGAGGCCTTCAAGGAGGATGGTTCCGATATTGCGCAGGCGGTGAAGAAAATGACCAAGATCGCGCCCGGCGCGATCCTGCTGCTCACCTTATCGGGCCCCGCGCCCAGGCTGGTCGATGAATATCTGAGAACGGAAGTGCCGGCACAATTTTTCACGCTGTCGGTCGCCGACTCGGATGCGCTCATCAGGACGCTGGGCAAGAGGGCGCACGGCATCGTCGTCACCCAGGTTGTGCCCTTTCCCTGGGACCCGGTCATTCCGATCGTGAAGGAGTACCAGGAAACGGTAAGCGCCAAGGGCGTCAAGGAGTTCTCCATCGCCGGGATGGAGGGCTTCATCCTGGCCAAGGCCCTGGTGGAGGGTCTTCGCGG
>CAZCKI010000519.1:0-2577 GCA_964498815.1 uncultured Burkholderiales bacterium | reverse complement strand
CATCTCCTCCGGCTTTTTCTTGCCCATGGCGCGGCGCAGCAGGTCTGCCCCCCCCAGCGTGTAGCCGCCCAACACCTGCGAAATGGTCATCACGTGTTCCTGGTAGGTGATGACGCCGTAGGTGGGATCGAGAATTTCTTTCAGGCGCGGGTCGAGGTATTCCCAGCTTTGCTTGCCGCTTTTCAGCGCGGCCTTGCGCTTGATGAACTCGGGGATCAGGTCCATCGGACCCGGGCGATACAATGCGTTCAAAGCCGTCAGGTCTTCGATGCTGTCGGGCTTGGCCTGCATGATGAGGTCGCGCATGCCGCGACTTTCAAACTGGAAGATCGCGGCGGTGCTGCCCTTGGCGAAGATGTCGTAGGCAGGCCGGTCGTCGAGGGGAATGCGCTCGACGTCGAACTCGCGCTGCGGTTCGCCGTAGTCGCGTGCGCGGATCAGCTTGACCGCTTCCTCGATGATGGTGAGGGTGGTCAAGCCCAGGAAGTCGAATTTGACGAGTCCCACCGCCTCGACGTCGTCCTTGTCGTATTGCGAGACGAAGGAGTCGGAACCGTCGGCCACATAGAGGGGCGTGAACTCGGTGAGCGGACCGGGGGCGATCAGCACGCCGCCGGCGTGCATGCCGACGTTGCGGGTGATGCCTTCCAGCTTCAGCGCCAGTTCCATCAGCTCCGCGACTTCTTCCTCGGCCTTCATTTTTTCCGAGAACTGCGGTTCCTGCTCGATCGCTTGTTTCAGAGTAATGCCGAGCTGGTTGGGAATCAGCTTGGCGATCGAATCGACGTAGTTGTAGCCCATGCCCAGCACGCGGCCCACGTCGCGGATCACCGCCTTGGCCGCCATGGTGCCGAAGGTGGCGATCTGCGAAACCGAATCGTGCCCGTATTTATTCTTGACGTAATCGATGACGCGGTCGCGCCCGTCCTGGCAAAAGTCGATATCGAAGTCGGGCATCGACACCCGCTCGGGATTCAGAAAGCGCTCGAACAGCAATTCGTATTGCAGCGGATCGAGATCGGTGATGCCCAGCGAATACGCCACCAGCGAACCCGCGCCCGAGCCGCGCCCGGGACCCACCGGCACGCCGTGACCCTTGGCCCAGCCGATGAAGTCGGCCACGATCAGGAAGTAGCCGGGGAAGCCCATGTGCACGATGACTTTCAATTCGTACTCGAGGCGCGCGTAATAGGTCGCCCGCACCTCGTTGCGCTTCGCCTCCTCAGGGAACAGCACGGCGAGGCGCTTCTCCAGTCCGGCCTTGGTCGAGTCGTATAGGAAATCCTCGATGGTTTCGCCGTTGGGTGTCGGAAAGTCCGGCAGGCGGGACTTACCCAGCGAGAATTCGAAGTGGCAACGTTTGGCGATTTCGATGCTGTTTTCGATCGCTTCCGGCACATCGGCAAACAGCGCCGCCATTTCCGCGCTCGACTGGAAGTATTGCTGCGGCGTGAAATCGCGGCTTCTTCGCTTGTCCCCCATCACTTCGCCGCGCGAAATACACACCCGCGCCTCGTGCGCCTTGTAATCGTCCGCCGCCATGAACTGGATCGGATGGGTGGCGACCACCGGCAAATCGCACACCTGGGCCAGGTTCAGGGTGGCTGCATTGCAGGGTTCGTCGCTATCGTGGCCGGCGCGCTGCAACTCCAGGTAAAAGGCATTGGGAAAATCGCGCGACCAGCCGTTGGCGAGCGCTATGGCGCGTTTGGTATCCGATTGCAACAGGGCAACACCGATATCGCCGGCGGCGGCACCGGACAAGGCGATCAAGCCATCGGCAGTCTTGCCGCTAAGCCACTCGCGTTTGATTTCGGCACGGCCGCGCCAGGTGTTTTCCCGGTAGGCGCGCGTGACCAGCTGGCACAGGTTGAGATAGCCGTCCTGATTGCGACACAGCAACAAAACACGCGTAGCCTGGTCGCGATTCTTTTCGTTCTCCACCCACAGTTCGCAGCCGATGATGGGCTGCACGCCGCGCCCGCGCACCAACTGGAAGAATTTGACCGCGCCGAACAGGTTGCCCAGGTCGCCGATCGCCAGCGCCGGCATGCGGTCGGTCGCCGCCTTGGCTGCCGCCTCGTCGATGCGGACAATACTGTCCGTAATCGAGTATTCGGTGTGTAAACGAAGATGGACGAAAGGGGTCATTGCGGCAGAAGAAAAAGCTGTCTGATTTTACACCCGCGACCCTTCTGCTCGGGACCAAAAAGCACCGCCAAAATCACAGCAAAGTGACCTCGGGCAGGCTGAGATAGCAACACTCGCGCGTCAGTTCCACGAACTCGGCCAGATAAGGCTTTTGCGACAGGGACTTGCGACAACTCAGGTAGAGTTCGCCGAACAATCCTTTCTTGCCCACGCGCCTGGCCAGCACGTAGCCGCGGTCCAGATAGGGCTTCACCGCCCATACCGGCAGCACGCCGATGCCGCGCCGGCTGGCGATCAGTTGCAGGATGGTCACGGTCAATTCAGTGGTGCGGCGCGGCGGATCGATGCCGGCCGGGCGCAGCACCTGGCGGACGATGTCGAGCATATCGTCGGGGATGGGATAGGTGATGAGGGTCTCGCGGGCGA
>CAZCKI010000518.1:0-2585 GCA_964498815.1 uncultured Burkholderiales bacterium | reverse complement strand
GTGATGTCGGCCAAGGATGCCAAGACCGCCTCGCGGGGCGCTGTGATCGGCGGACTTTGCTACCTCGCCTTCGCCTTTGTGCCGATGTTCATCGTCGCCTGCGCGGTGCTGATCATGCCGGAGAAGACCCAGGAGTTCCTGGCAGGCGACCCGCAGAAGATCCTGCCGACCCTGATCATGGAACAGATGCCGTTCTTTGCGCAGGTGATCTTTTTTGGGGCACTCCTGTCCGCCATCAAGTCGTGCGCGTCGGCGACCCTGTTGGCGCCGTCTACCAGTTTCGTCGAGAACATCTATAAACACCTGTTCCCCAAACTCACCGATAAGCAGGAATTGCGGGCGTTTCGCGTGACGCTGTTCTTTTTTACGGCGGGTGTGTTGGTCTATGCCATCAAGACCAAGGGCACGCCCATCTATGAAATGGTCTCCGGCGCCTATCAGGTGACGCTGGTCGGAGCGTTCATACCCTTGGTGTGCGGACTGTACTGGAAGCGCGCCAACCGGCACGGCGCGGTCGCCTCCATCGTGCTGGGCATTATGACCTGGCTGTTCTTTCTCTTCTTCAAGGAACTCGGAGATGCCATCCCCGCGCAGCTCGCAGGCGTCGTCATGGCGGGCGTCGGCATGGTTGGCGGATCGTTGGTCACCAAACCGCACGAACACCAGGCACACCCGGTCGCGCACCACGCCTGAGGCAACGTTACCCCTGAAAACGGCGCGGAATTTCCGCGCCGTTTTTGTTTTGACTAGCATCAATCACCGCCTTTTTTACGTCTTACCCCGCATTTTTGGCGTTTCGTCACTTCGCGCTCGCCTACCCCGATGCGGCGGCCTACAGTGCGATCCATACCAAAACGCAGCACCCAATTTCGTAACGATTGAATGAAGGAAACCAACATGAAAAACCAAACCACATTGCGTCGCCAGATTGTCGCCACCACGGGCGTTCTGCTGCTGATCGCTGCCTGGGCTGCGGTTTTCGTCTTCCACTTCCCGACCGCGATCAATGAAAAGTCGCACGCCTCTGCCGCTGTGGCAATGCCCACCCAGCGCATGGAAGCGATCCTCGTCACTGCCAAGGTGCTGGACCGCGTCGAACGGATGGAAGCGGTACTGGTCACCGCCTCGCGTCAGGTGCCGGTCGAACAACTGGCCGTCTCGCGGATGAGCCGGGTCGCGGGTTGAACGGATAGCCCTACAAAGTTTGCGTGAAAGAGTGAAGGTTGGTTCGGTCCCCTTGCTGTTCGTGGGGGAATTTGAAGGTTACGTCTGACCGGAGTGAGTGTTGTACGTCTTTGTTTCTGTCCCCCGTGCACTTCGTGGGACGGTCTGAAAGTTACGTTTGTCCCGAACGCCGCTCCGCGGGGTCGGGCCAAACCGAAGTGGGTGTTGTACTTCGTGGAAGCTGTCCCCGTGCACCTTGTGGGGAGATTTGAGAGTTACGTTTGCCCCGAGCGCCCGCTGCGCGGGGGTCGTGGCAAACCAGTATGGCTGCTGTACTTCGTTGATTTTGTCCCCTAGTCGAACCCTCGACTATTCCGCCCGGAGGGCACAACCTTCCGGGCAATTTTTTCACTGGGGCGTCACATGGGTCGTGCAGAATCGGCGGTTCATTGCAAGGCAGGTTGAAAGGGTTTCAGTCGTCGGGTGACCAATCTCACAGAGGGTTGCCGCTGGAGATGCGAATTCGACAACTGATCGGAAACGCACATACGGCAAGTCGTGTCATCGATATCATCGGTTCGTGCGTTGCATCAATTCATCACGTAATTTTTTTTTGGGATTCGGAATCATGGTCGCGAACGGTTGGCAAATGGGTGCGGGTTGGCTTTTCTGGATGGCGTGGGTCGCGCCGCCGGTGATCTTCTTCGCCCTGTTGGCCGGTATCGTTCGCTGGTTACGCCCGCGTGGCGCCGGCGATGCCTCCCTGCCGCAAATCGATCCGCGCCGTCTGCGCTTCGAGCAGGCGGCTGCCCGGCCGCGCAAACGTCGCATCGCCATGCTCGATGCGCCGGTCGATCGGCGCCTGCCGGCGGCCCTGTTGCAGTCCCTGGAAGCGGCCGCCGCGAGGCGTCCGGGGCTCACCAATCGCTGGAAGGGCGATCACCGGATTGCCATTCACCGCTCGTAAATCGAGACTTTTCGCTTGACCGGCGTCAATTTGCTGATTTTTTCCGCCGCGCCGGCGTAGGCCGCGCCGAATTTCCCGCGTTTCGTCTGTTTTGCCCTCGGCAATTCCCCGCCAAGGCGATACTCTATCGCCATGAAGCTACCCGCCAACGCCCTGAAAGAAGTCAGCTGGCTGCGCATCGTCCAGGTGATCGTCCTGACGACGATCGCCACCGCCATCATCTGGCCGTACTTCTTCGGCTACGACAAATTGCCCTTTTTCTACTTGTGGGTACGCCTGTTCGTGGTGGCGGTGGTGATGCTGACCGCCTACGTCGCGACCGAAATCGTTTACGCCAATATCGCGCAGCCGCGGCTGAAGCTGATGCACGCCCAGTTCATTGCGCTGGTGATCGGCGCGCTGGTCGGAACCATCATCTCGGGCCTGTTGATCGGCCGCAGCCTCACGCAGATGT
>CAZCKI010000517.1:0-2595 GCA_964498815.1 uncultured Burkholderiales bacterium | reverse complement strand
GTAATTTTTCTGCGAAGCGATCGCCGCGAACGGCAGCGGCAACTTGGGATTGCAGTGATAGCCGGCGGGAAACACCTTGTGCGGCACGTAATATCCGATCACGCCGTACTGCATGCCCTCCTCATAGTTTTTATCGAGGTTTTTCAGGATCACCTTGCGCAGTGTCGCGAGCGCAACGCGGCGGTCCTCCGGCAGCGCGGCCAGATACTCATCGACGCTGGAAGCCTTGGACTGCACGGAGGGCACCTCATTTTACGCAATATCAAGATCATAGCTGCGCCAAGCCAGTGCCGCAATACGGTGCAAATGTGGCCAACTATGCACCGCCGCGGTGCGACGATTACCACGTTGTATTCACAGCTTTTCATCCGATTGCCGCAACATGGCCGTGCTACTCTCATGGCACCCCCGCAGAACCATTGGCATCGATAAAACCATATTCATGCAAACGCTACACACCCTCATCAAGGAACTGACGCCGGACGATGTTCCCGCGCTGGAAAAGCATTTCCTGGCGCTCGACGAAAGCGACCGGCGCCTGCGCTTCGGCTCCCCTTTGAACGATCACGCCGTACGCAACTATGTACGCAAGATCGACTTCGGCCGCGACGCGGTGTTCGGCGTGGTCGACGACAAGCTCAACATCATCGCCGCCGGCCACTTGGCCCGCGGCGGTGACGCCGCCGAGCTCGGCGTATCGGTGCTGGCGAAGCATCGCGGCAAGGGCCTGGGCGGCGCGGTATTGCGGCGCGCGCACATGCACGCCCGCAACTGGGGCTCGCCCAAGCTGTTCATGCATTGCCTGTCCGAGAACAGCACCATGATGTACCTGGCCCGCAAGCAAGGCATGGACATCGTCGCCGAATACGGCGAAGCCGATGCCTGGCTGACGCTGCCGCCGGCCGATACGGCAAGCTATATGAACGAAGTGTTCGAGCAGCGCGTGGCCCTGTTCGACTACGCTCTCAAATCGCAGCTCGCCGGCGCACGCCGCGCCGCGAAGGTACTCGGCAATGCGGGCAGGCCGCGCGCCAAGCCGCCCAAGGGCTTGTAGCACCCGTCGCGCGACACAGTGATCGGTGGGAAAATAGCCGTGCTGCAAGTACCGCACGGCCGCACCGGGCCGTGCGCATGCCGCCACCCGACGAGGAATTTGCCATGAACGCGCAATGGATCCAGATTCGCCACGCCGGCTTCGAATTCGAGGGCTACCTTTCCCTGCCGCCCGCCGGCCGTGGACCCGGTCTGCTACTGTTCCAGGAAATCTTCGGCGTCAACGAACATATTCGCACTGTTGCCGACCAGTACGCGCTCGACGGCTTCGTGGTGCTGGCGCCGGACGTGTTCTGGCGCGATGCGCCGCGCGTTGAACTGGGCTACGTAGGCGCGGACTGGGATCGCGCTGTCGGCCTGATGAAGGCAACCGACCCCGCAGCACTCGCCGCCGACTCCGCCGCTACACTTGCCACACTGCGCACCCGGCCGGAAGTCACCGGCAAGGTCGGTGCGTTCGGCTACTGCATGGGCGGCAAGCTCGCCTACCTGGCCGCCGCCGCGGGTGGCCTCGACGCGGCGGTCGCCTACTACGGCGGTGGCATCCAGAACCAGCTCGACAAGGCGGCAGCCATCACCTGCCCGATGCAGTTTCACTATGGCGCGCTGGATAAAAATATTCCTCCGGAGGCGGTGGATAGCGTGCGCAAGGCCATGGCCGGCAAGAACGCCGAAGTCCACGTCTATGCCGGCGCCGATCACGGCTTCAATTGCTGGGCGCGCGCCATGTATCACGCGCCTTCCGCCGCACTGGCGCACGCACGGTCGCTACGGTTTTTTGCTGAACATTTGCTGTAGTCTTCCGGCTTAACCGCCCCGGTTCGGCAGTCGCCGCTGCCGACAAGAGAAAGCGACGAGATTGTGACGCCCGGACTATTCCGCTATCTGGTGATCGGCTTCTTCGGCCTGGTGATTGCCTCGCTCTTCATCCACGCCGTGGCGCTCAATGGCCTGCCGGTGGACCTGCTCGACTACGTGAAGGCGCAGGATGCATCGCAATCGACCTTGCTGGATGTGATTGCCCTCATCTTCATCGGCGGCTTCCTGGCCTCCGTGTACGGCCTGTATCAGTTCCGCCCCTGGTCGCGCCCGCTGTTCCTCGCCGTGCTGGTGCTGTCCGCCGTGCCGCTCACCGGCCCGGTGGTGATGGCGCCGATCGACGCATTTCTCAACGATATGAGTTCCATACTGGCCGGCGCGCTGATCGCCCTTGCCTATTGGTCGCCGGTCAAGAACCGCTTTCGCGCGGAGCCGCCGGCAGCGCCACCATCGGAATAATCCCGATCGACAAATTCCCTGCAACCGATTGCTCGATGCAACGCTATTCGGCAGCGTTGACGATCGGGATGACCTTGCACCCCTTGCCGAACATCTGATCCGCCTCTGCCCGCCGCTTGGCGAGGATTTCCTTGCGATCATCGCGGTAGAGCAGGTTGAACGACTCGAACGGAATGATGCGTCCGTCCTCCTGCACCAGGTGCACGCACGATTTTTTCATCGCACGAACGTCGAAATTCACTGCATCCATGAATGCCATGATCA
>CAZCKI010000516.1:0-2599 GCA_964498815.1 uncultured Burkholderiales bacterium | reverse complement strand
GTAACAGGTTCGAGTCCTGTCGGGCGTACCAATCCCTCGCAAATCCCGGAATATCGATCCATGTCGATTCGCAAATTTCTGCGACTGTGTGCATTGCTCGCGGCGACCGCCTGTTTCTCGCCGATACCGGCGGTGCACGCCGCACCCGAGGAAATCCAGGTGTACATGGACGAGTTCAGCGAAACCGGCAAGATCGGCCTGGACCTGCATACCAACTACGTTTCACGAGTCTTTGCCGACCATCCGGCCGGTGGCGAGGTATCTACACGGCATCAGTTCCAGCTCACGCCGGAGATAAGCTACGGCATCGACGAGCACTGGGACACCGCCCTCTATTGGCTCACCGCGCGCGACCACGGCGGCCGCCCCTATACCAACGGCGCCAAAATCCGGGTGCGCTGGCGGCCGGCAGCGCCGTCCGAAAACGGCGACTGGTACACGGCGGTCAACGTCGAAATGGGCCGCCTGTCGCTGCGCGCCACGCCGGACCGGACTTCCAGCGAAGTGAAACTGATCGCGATGAAAAAGACCGGGGCGTGGACGGTCGGATTCAATTTCAATTTCGACCGGCCGCTGCAGCAACATGCGAGCGAAGGTACTTCGATGGATATCGACGCGAAGTTGTCGTACCGCCTGCGCGAAGGATTGCAATGGGGTATCGAGCACTATGCGTCGCTGGGCGAACTGCGAAACCGCAACGGACCCTCGCAGGCCAGCCGCATCACCTATCTCGTCAGCGATTTTGAACTCGGCAAATGGGATTTCAACGTCGGTATCGGTCGCGGGTCGGGCAATACCAACGAAAGAACGGTATTGAAAGCAATCATCGGCCTGCCGTTCTAGGCGCCAGCGCCGTCCCCGATACTGGCGGGCGAGGGGCACTTTGGCTATAATGACGCCTCTTCGCAAAGGGTTGTCGATTTTTCCCCCAACTGCGAGAACGATCAATGGTGGCTGTAGCTCAGCTGGTAGAGTCCTGGATTGTGATTCCAGTCGTCGTGGGTTCGAGTCCCATCAGCCACCCCAAATAAAAAAGCCACCCAACAGGTGGCTTTTTTATTTGGGGTGGCTGATGGGTGAGAGCCCACTGGTTCGACCAGGAAGCCCAGTGGGCTTCCGCAGGACGCCGCAAAGCGGCGGTCCCGTAGCGCAGCGAAGGGATTTGTTGTCGCGATGGCTTCGCGACAACAAACAATCCCATCAGCCACCGCCACCCGACAGGGTGGCGTTTTGTTTAACGGAGCTACGGCTCGCCAACAAATCATCCGCCCGCACCACCCGAGCAAACTCCGCATGCAAGGTGGTGATGTGCGCGAGATGGAGCGCCTCTGCACCCAGTTTGCCGCCATTGGGTGTAGTCAACCCAAAACAGGCGCAGGCGTCTTCCACCAGCGTGGTCTGGAAACCGAGATTGCTGGCCATGCGCACCGTCGTCGACACGCACTGGTCGGTGGTAATGCCGAACACCGTCACGGCGCGGATGTCGCGCTCGCGCAGCCACGCTTCCAGCGAAGTGCCGATGAAGGCGCTATTGACGATTTTGCTTACCACCAGTTCGCCTGGCAGGGGCTCAAAGCCGGGCTTGAAGTCATTGCCGTGCTGCCCGGGTTCCAGTGCCGAGCCGGGTGTGGTCGAATCGTGGCGCACGATCACCACCGGCCGGCCGCTGGCGCGCCAATGTTCGAGCACCCGCAAGCCCTGGCTTTCGGCCCGCGGGTTGTTGCGGCTACCCCAGCGCGGATCGTCGAATCCACGTTGCATGTCGATCACCAGCAGCGCGTTGCCTGCGTTGTTCATTATCTGTCCCTCGGCCGCGTTTTTAATATTGCGCTGTTACGCTCTTTTCATCGGCGTACCGCGACAGTTCCACGGCGGGCCGCGCTTTCCAGCCTTTGGCGCGATGCTCCGCCATCACCGTCGTAAATATGCCCCCGCGCACCCAGAATTTCGCCGTCAGCCGCGCAAAACGCGGGGAGAGCAGGGCGACCACGTCGTCGAGGATTTCGTTGGTCACCGCTTCGTGGAATTTGCCCTGGTTGCGAAACGACCAGATGTAGAGCTTGAGGCTCTTCAGCTCCACGCATTTCTTGTCGGGAATGTAGTCCAGGTACAAGGTGGCAAAGTCGGGTTGGCCGGTTTTGGGGCAGAGGCAGGTGAACTCCGGGATTTGCATGTGGATCAGGTAGTCGCGCTTTGGCTGCGGATTCGGAAACGATTCCATCGATTTCCCCGCAGGCCGGGTGGGCTTGTCGCCCAGCACCGACAGGCCGGAAATGGCACCTTTTCCGGTCAACGGCTTAGCACGTTTTGTTGAAGAGGATTCTTTTTTCGTTCGGCTTTTCATTGGGAAATCGCACCCCGTTACGCTAGAATTGCCATTGTAATTCGATCAGGCCCGCCGCGACGGCGGGCTTGCCACAAGAGAAGCGTCGCAAGTCGCTCAGCCGAGGGAAGTACGTGCGTTTAACCCAAGTCAAACTAGCCGGTTTCAAGTCCTTCGTCGATCCCACCACCATCGCAGTGCCCGGCCAACTGGTCGGCGTCGTCGGCCCCAACGGCTGCGGCAAATCGAACGTCATCGACGCCGTGCGTTGGGTAC
>CAZCKI010000515.1:1758-2618 GCA_964498815.1 uncultured Burkholderiales bacterium | reverse complement strand
TCCGCCGGAAAAGAACGTCCCCAACTATAAGGCGGTGGAAAAACGTCTCGGCAACAAGTCGTGGACTCTTCTGGATGGCAAGGAAAAGATCTGCTGTACGCAGCTGCATGAAATAAAGTATCCAGAGGAAGCCGCCAAGCCCGGCAGTACGAAGAAATGGTTTGAATACAAGTGAGGCCCGGTCCATCGCACCGTCATCGCAGACGGACCGCGTTTTCCTGACGAAGTAACCACGCAAATTTCACACAAGCCCGCCTCGCGCGGGCTTTTTTATTGGAGAGACCATGCCCCGTTCCTCGGGAACCTACGCCGCGCCGGCTTCGAGCTGGAACCCCGGCATTAATGCAACAAGCGCCACTACTGCCGATTGGAACTCTCTGCTGACCGACCTCTCTTCGGCGCTGACGCAATCGCAGTCGATCGACGGGCAAAGCACGCCGACCGCCAATTGGCCGTTTGCCGGTTTCAAGCTGACCGGCCTCGGCGCGGGCAGCGCCACCGGCGACTCGTTGCGCTGGGAACAATTGTTCTCGCAGGGCGCGGAAACGACCATCGCCAGTGCGGCCACTTGCGATATCGGCGCCGCCAACACCTGCTTCCTGAACGTGACCGGCACCACCGGCATCACATCGTTCGGCACCAATTTCAACGGACCGCGCTATCTGCGATTCTCCGGCGCCGTGACGCTGACCCATTCGGCAAGTCTGGCGCTTCCGTCCGGCGCCAACTACACCACCGGCGCCGGCGATGTGCTGGTGGCGATTCCGGTTTCGGCTGGCTGGCGGGTAGCAAGCGTGTCCGGTGCGGCTTTGATCGGCATGCAATTGGCGAACGCGATCGCCTTCACCGGCGGGACCATC
>CAZCKI010000515.1:0-1748 GCA_964498815.1 uncultured Burkholderiales bacterium | reverse complement strand
ACCATCAGCGGCACCACGCAATCCGGCAATACGCACACTGCAACCGAGACTTACACCGGCTACACGGAGACCGTTTTCGACCTGGGTACGGGCGCCAGCTTCTCGCCCGCGTACAGCAATGGCGCAGTACAAAAGCTGGTGACCAACGCTAACACCACCATCACGCTGCCGGCGGCCGCAGCCGGAAAATCGATGGTGCTGTGGGTGAAATACAGCGGCGCACACACGATCACCTTTGCCGGCGGCACGGCGCTGAATTATCCGTCGGGTGTGTCGCCGATCGCCACCAGCGTGAATGGCAAGTGGGATATTTATATGCTTCGCTGCGTGGACGGTACCTTTACCAGCGTTGCCGACGGCGGCAGGAATATTTGATGTTCTCCGCAAACACGCCCACCAGTGTCGCCAACCGGCCGATTGCACTCTCGATCTCGAGCGACCAGTCCGCCAGCTATAACGTGTTCAGCGCAGCCGGCAACCCCAGCGATGCAGTCGACGTTACGGTGACCATCGGCAGCGGCATCAAGGTGAGCGAAATGCGCGCACTGTCGTTTGCGCCGGGATCGCGCGTGTTCATCGTCAACAACGGTTTCATTCTCGGCGCGGGTGGCACTGGCGGCTACGGCGGCAGCATATATGGAACGGACATCTTCGCGGGCTTCCAGGGAAATAACGGCACCAACGCCGGCAACGGTACCGACGCACTGCAAAGCAATTGTCGTTTGATCCTCACGAACGCAAGCGGGGCCATCTACGCGGGTGGCGGCGGTGGCGCCGGGGGAACGGCCGGCGGTGTCCAGGGTTCCTATCCCTACCCGGGCCCGCCCACGTCGCGCGCCTGCGGCGGCTCCGGCGGAGGAGGTGGACAGGGTTACCCCGGCGGAGCGGGCGGCTTCGGAGGCGCAGGCTATGGCGACGGCACGACTGTCGCCAATGGCGGCAATGGCAACAGCGGATCGTTCGCCGGGCGCGGATCGCTTGGCTCGGGCGTGACCTCCGGCGGTGGTAGCGGCGGAATAGCAGGCAACGGCGGCACCTGGGGAAATGGCGGCGATAGCCCGCTGTTGTCGCCATCGCCCGATTCCGGTAGCGGTTGCGGCGGTGGCATGGCCGGCAACCAGGGCAGGGCGATCTTTAGCAACGGTGCCGGTGTGACTTGGATCAGCGGTTCCGGAAATGTCGTGGGTTCGGTTTCTTAATCAAGGAAAAACATGCAAATCGTCAATGAAAGCGCAAGCTTCACCAATATCACGGCATCGACACTGGTGCGCGGCAATCCCGCCAATCTGCTGGGCATTTTCGTGTCCTCGGCATCGTCCACACCGACCATCAAGGTGTGGGATAGCACGGCAGCATCCGGCACCGTGTGCGTCGATACATTTACGCCGATCGCGGGATCGTTCTATGCCATGCCGGCCAGCTGTACCAATGGCATTTTCGTGAGCCTGGCCGGCACGGTCAGCGCCACGGTGTTCTACTTCCCGGTGCAGTGATGCTGCTGACCTGGCCCGCCGGCAACGCCGCTATCCCGCCACCGACCTTCCTATTGGACTTTGCGGGGAACGGATCGATCGTGCCCGCGCAGACGCCGGCCACGCCGACGTTTACCCGCGCGACCACCGCCACGGTGCAGGACTGGGAAGGCGCGATCCGAAATTGCTTGAGCGGGGAGGCGCGGTTTTATGGGATGCGGCGGGTGCAGAATTTGATGCCGACCAGTGAAAATAACATACTTAACAGCACCAACG
>CAZCKI010000514.1:0-2619 GCA_964498815.1 uncultured Burkholderiales bacterium | reverse complement strand
CACGTCGATCACCTCGATGCCGATGCTGCGCGCGTCGCGGTCGACCTTTTCGCGCAGCGACTTCATGATTTTCTCGCGCTCGCCCGAGATCACCTCGGCCAGGGTACGCTGGCCGAACTCGGCGCGCAGGTCGTCGTTGACCGATTGCGAAAGACGCAGCTCGACCTTGCCGAAATCACCGGTGGAAACCTTGAACTTCTGCACGTCGATGATGCGGTATTTCACGTAGGTATCGACCAGAACGTTGTTCTTTTCCTTGGTCTGGATACGCTGCGCCTCCTTGGGGTCCATGGTCTGGATGCGCGCATCGTAGAGGCCGATGGTGTCGATCAGCGGCGCCTTGAGGTGCAGACCAGGTTTGGTGATGACTTCGACGATTTCGCCGAAGCGGAAGCGTATCGCCACCTGGCGCTGGTCGACGGTGTAGGCCGACAGAATCACCAGCATCGCGATCAGGATGCCGGCGATGGCGAACAAGGGGGTATTCGATTTCATGTTCATACCCTTATCTCCCGTCGCGGCTGCGCAGGTCGCGCACCCGGCCTGCCTCGGTCACTACCGGCGCACTGGCGGCCTCCGCCGTGGCGCCGGCGCGACCGGCGGCGATTTCACCGGCGGCGGTCTGACCCGAGGTGACCTGCAGCAACTTGTCGAGCGGCAGGTAGAGGAGATTTTGTCCGCCCTTCTGGTCGATCACCACCTTGCTGGTGCTCTGCAGGATCTGTTGCATGGCATCCAAGTAGAGGCGCTCGCGCGTCACCCCTGGCGCCTTTTCGTATTCCGCCAACACCTGCGTGAAGCGCGAGGCATCGCCCTGCGCATTGGCGATCACGCGCTGCTTGTGACCGTTGGCTTCTTCGAGCAGGCGTGCCGCGTTGCCGCGCGCCAGGGGAAGGACATTGTTGGCGTAAGCTTCGCCTTCGTTCTTGAGGCGGTCGCGGTCCTGCTTCGCGCGCACCGCATCGTCGAAGCTCGCCTGCACGTCGGCCGGCGGCTGCACGCTTTGCATGGTGACCGCGGAAATCAGGATGCCGGCATAGTAACGATCGAGAATCTGCTGCATCAGGGTCTTGGCGCGCGCGGCGATGTCGGCCGGGCCCTCGTACAGGACGAAATCCATCTTGCTCTTGCCGACCAGCTCGCGCATCGCGGTCTCGGCCACCTGGCGCACGGCCTCCTTGGGTTCCTTGTTGTTGAACTGGTATTCGACCGAATTCTTCAGCGTGTACTGGACCGAGAACTGCAGGTCGACGATGTTCTGGTCCTCGGTCAACATCAGCGCTTCTTCCTTGATCTTGTTTTTCGGGCCGTTGCGATAGCCGACCTCGACCAACTCCACCTGCTGGATATTGACGATCTCGACCGATTCGATCGGATACGGCATGCGCCAGTTCATGCCGGCTTCGGTGGTTTTCACGTAGCTGCCGAAGCGCAACTCGATGCCCTGCTTGCCGGAGTCGATCATGTAAAAACCGGTCGCCAGCCACACCAGCACGGCGAGGCACACCGCAATCACGATGCCGCCGCCGACGGCCGCCTTGTTGGGGCCGCCGCCTTCGCCGCCACCACCGCCACTATTGCCGCCGAACAGGCCGGCGAATTTCTGGTTGATCTTTTTCAGGATCTCGTCGAGATCGGGTGGTCCCTCGTTGCCGCCGCGTTTGCCCCACTGCGGGTCGGACATGGCGACCGCTTGCTCGGGCGCGCCGCGCCGGCTCTGCCATCGGTAACGCGCTGACAGCACCAGCCAGGCCAGCACCGACAGTGGCCGCGCCAGCAAGGCGGCGGGAAGGGATCGCAGGTTCGGGAACGCCAATGCGCGCATCAAACTACTCCGGGAGTGGCGGCGGCAAGCCGCTCGGTATCTATGGCGGAAGCATCTTCAGGGTAACGGGAAATGCCGGCCGGAACCGTCCGTTCGACGAATTCCAACAGTGCGGCACGCACAATTTCCAGGCCCGCACCGGTCAGGGCACTGACATGCAATTCGCTGATTTTACCATCCTCGTCGCGCATCATGGACGGCGGCAGCGGCGTAGCTAGCCGGTCGATCTTGTTGTACACCAGCAATTGCGGCACGTCCTGCGCGCCGATCTCGGCCAGCACCTGGTTGACGTCCTCGATCTGCTGGTCGCGCGCCGGGTTGCCGGCGTCGACCACGTGCAACAGCAGGTCGGCTTCGATCGCCTCGGTGAGGGTGGCGTGAAACGCGGCCACCAGCCCGTGCGGCAGGTTGTGGATGAAGCCCACCGTGTCGGAAATGGCGACTTGTGCCTTCGGCGCCAGGAACAGGCGGCGGGTGGTGGTGTCGAGGGTGGCGAACAACTGGTCCGCGACCAGCGAACTCGCTCCGGTGAGCCGGTTGAACAGGGTCGATTTGCCGGCGTTGGTATAGCCGACGATGGAGATGTTCAGCGTCTCCGAGCGCGCCCGGCCGTACCGCTGGGTGCCGCGCTGACGCTCGAGTTTTTTCAGGCGCAGCTTCAATTTCTTGATTTTTTCACCGACCAGGCGTCGGTCGATTTCCAATTGGGTTTCGCCGGGACCGCCGCGCACGCCGATACCGCCGCGTTGCCGTTCCAGGTGGGTCCAGCCCTTGACCAAACGCGTCAGCAAGTG
>CAZCKI010000513.1:0-2620 GCA_964498815.1 uncultured Burkholderiales bacterium | reverse complement strand
AACGCCGTGGCGCAGGCCGCCGTGGTCGCCGCACGCGAAGCGCTGGCCGGCAACCAATCGATGACCGAAGGTGTTGCCGTAGACCGCCACCCCAACGTACTGCGCGCGGCAGCTCGCGTGCGCGAGGCGTATCTGGCCGTCACCCGCGCCGAGTTGCCGGCGCCGGTCACCGGCTTCGTCGCGCGCCGCAGCGTTCAGGTCGGCCAGCGCATCCAGCCGGGCGCGCCTTTAATGGCAATCGTGCCGCTCGACGAAGTATGGGTCGATGCCAATTTCAAGGAAGTGCAGCTGCGCAATATGCGCATCAGCCAGCCGGTGACGCTGGTGGCCGACGTGTACGGCGCCAAGGTCGAATACAAGGGCAAGATCGCCGGGCTCGGCGCCGGCACCGGTGCCGCCTTCGCGCTGCTGCCGGCGCAAAACGCCACCGGCAACTGGATCAAGGTGGTGCAGCGGGTGCCGGTGCGCATCGCCCTCGACGCCAAACAGCTCGCCGAACACCCGCTGCGCGTGGGACTCTCCATGGAAGTGGAAGTCGATATCCACGACCAGAGCGGCAAGGTGCTGGCCGACGCCGGCTCGGCGCCGACGCGCAATGAAACCCGCGTGTTCGAAACCACCGATATCGATGCCGACAAGCTGGTCAACCGGATCGTCGCCGCCAATTCCGGCATTCGCGCGCCTCGCACCAGCAACGCGCCGAGTGCGGTGGCCGAACACAGATTAATCGCACCAAAGCTGGCAAAGGTAGCCGCGAGACTGCAATGAGCGACGCCACACTGGACGCCGGCCGCGCGCCGCCGCCGGCCGCACCTCCTACTGCGGCACCCGCCGAAGCGCCGCCCCTTTCCGGCGGCACGCTGGTGTTGGGCACCATCGCGCTGGCATTGGCGACGTTTATGAACGTGCTCGACACCACCATCGCCAATGTGTCGATCCCGGCCATTTCCGGCGACCTCGGTGTGAGCCCTTCGCAAGGAACCTGGATCATCACCTCATTCGCGGTATCGAACGCCATCGCGGTGCCGCTGACCGGTTGGCTCACCCAGCGCATCGGGCAGGTGCGCCTGTTCACGGCCAGCATTCTCCTGTTTGTGGTGGCATCGCTCCTGTGCGGTCTTGCACCCAATATCGAAAGCCTGATTTTCTTCCGCGTGCTGCAGGGTGCGGTGGCCGGTCCGATGATCCCGCTGTCGCAAACCCTGCTGCTGAGCAGCTATCCCAAGACCAAGGCGGGCCTTGCATTGGCGATGTGGGGCATGACCACCCTGGTGGCTCCGGTGGTGGGGCCGCTGCTGGGCGGCTGGATCACCGATTACATTTCCTGGCCGTGGATTTTTTACATCAACATCCCCGTCGGCATCGGCGCAGCCCTGGTCACCTGGAGCATTTATCGCTCGCGCGAAACGCCGACCAAGAAACTGCCCATCGACGGTATCGGCCTGGCCCTCCTGATCGTCTGGGTCGGCGCGCTGCAGATCATGCTCGACAAGGGCAAGGAGCTGAACTGGTTCTCTTCGGCGCAGATCGTCACGCTGGGCGTGGTGGCGCTGGTCGGTTTCGCCTTTTTCATCGCCTGGGAACTGACCGATGAACATCCGGTGATCGACCTTACCTTGTTCACGCGCCGCAATTTCTGGACCGGTACCCTGTCGATTTCGCTGGGCTACGGCCTCTTTTTCGGCAACGTCGTGCTGATGCCGCTGTGGCTGCAGCAGTGGATGGGTTACACCGCCATCCAGGCAGGTGCCATCATGGCACCGGTGGGGATTTTCGCCATCATGCTGTCGCCCCTGGTCGGCAAGAAAATCGCCACCGTCGATCCAAGGAAGCTCATCACCATCGCCTTCGCCGTATTCGGGCTGGTGTTATGGATGCGCGCCAATTTCAACACCCAGGCCGACTTCACCACCCTGATCATACCCACCGTGATCCAGGGCATCGCTATGGCCTTCTTCTTCATCCCGCTGGTGAGCCTTACGCTGTCGGGCCTGCCGCCGCAGCGCATGCCGGCCGCCTCGGGCCTGTCCAACTTCTGCCGCATCCTGGCGGGCGGCATGGGCACCTCGATCGCCACCACCATCTGGGAAGACCGCGCCACCATGCACCACGCCCACCTGGCCGATGCGATCAACGTCAACAACGGCGCCGCCGGCCAGGCGGTAGCCGGCATGCAGGCGCAAGGCATGAGCGCGGACCAGGCTTACGCCCAGATCAACCGCATGATCGATCAGCAGGCGGCAATGCTCTCGGCCAACGATATCTTCTATGCTTCCGCGATCTGCTTCCTGTTGCTGATCGGCGTGGTGTGGCTGGCGCGGCCGCAAAAGAGCGCGGCGGCCTCAGCCGAAGCCGCGGGCGCGCACTGACCGGCAGGCACGGAAGCTCGCCGGCACCCGCTGCAGGCGAGCGAGCGATCTGACGGAATGACTGCCATTCGCGGCTAGCGGCTGACCATGGGGTACACGATCGCCACCACGAACAACAAGAGGATCAACCCCAACGCGACCCATACCCAGGTTGACGTGCGGTATTTGACCTGCGGGGTGGCGGCGACGATCGCGGCGTAGTCCTTCGACAGGATGAAGCGGCCCTTCTTGGAAAGCACCAGCCACAGGAT
>CAZCKI010000512.1:0-2621 GCA_964498815.1 uncultured Burkholderiales bacterium | reverse complement strand
GTGATCGTGAACAGCCTGGGTCTGGCGCCCGGCAAGCCCGCCAAAAAATAGGCGCGCATCCGGCGTCGACCGGAGTCGGGCGACTCAGCCTTTCCAGTCGGGATGAGACAGGCGCAGCTCGCGCTGCTGCTCGACCAAGGCCTGGTAGAAAGACAATCGACCGAGGTTGATCTTGCCGGCCTGCGCGGCGGCGGTGATGGCGCAGCCGGGCTCGGTCAGGTGCGCGCAATTGCTGAATTTGCAGTTCCCGAAATAGGGTGCGAATTCCGGCATGGCCGAGGCAATGGCATTGTCGCTCAGATGAAACAGGCCGAACGACTGCAGGCCGGGCGAGTCGATGATGGCGGTCTTGTCGTCGAGGCGGTACATGCGGGTAAAGGTGGTGGTGTGCTTGCCCGACTGCAGCGCCTCGGAAATGTCGCCGACCTTGGCGACATCGCGCATGGCGAGGTTGTTGACGGTGCGCGACTTGCCCATGCCGCTTTCACCGACCAACAGTGTGGTCTTGTCGTCGAGATAGGCGCGCAGCGGCTCGATGTCGAACTTGGCCGACATGGGCAACACCCGATAACCGACCGCCTCCAGCGGCATCACACGGGCGCGCGCCGCTTCGAACTCCGGCAGGTCCTTCTTGTTCAGCATGATGATCGCCGGGATGCCGGCTGCGCTGCAGGCCACCAGGCACAGATTCAGGAACGTATCGCTGTACGAGGGCTTGGGGGCGATGATGATGACGGCCTGATCGATATTGGCGGCCAGCGTCTTCTCGCGCCAGGCATCCTTGCGGAACAGGACGTTGCGGCGCGGCAGGATGGCATCGATGCGGGCGGCACCAGGCGACGTTAGCTTGATCTCGACCCGGTCCCCGCAGGCCACATCCTGCTTCTTGCCTTTGCGCGAGCAGTTGAGTTGGGTGCGGTCGTCGAGCTCGACCAGGAATTCGCGACCGAAATCGCCCGTCACCAAGGCGGTGATCGCGGTCACGCTCATCTCAAATGCCCGCCATCACAGCGCAAGCAGGGCATCGAGCTTGGCCGCGCAAATCAGGTCGTTGAGGGTGATGCCGCCAGCGTCGTGCGTCGAATAACTCACCACGCATTTGTTGTAGTGCAGGCCGATGTCCGGATGGTGATCTTCACGGTGGGAAATCCAGGCGCTGGCATTTACGAAGGCCATGGTCTCGTGATAGTTGGCGAAGGCGTAGGCCTTGCGAATTTCCCTGCCGTCGCGCTGCCAACCGGAGAGCGTGGCCAAATACTGAGCGATGTCTGCGTCCGACAGGGCGACAGCCTGTTTGCCGGCGGCGCATTTCAGTTGAGCGAGCGGATTCATGCGGTGACTCCTTGCAGGGCCTTCAGGTGCGCGATGCGAATCGAGGCCGGCGGGTGCGAATCGTACACCGCCGAGTGCAGCGGGTCCGGGGTCAGGGTGGAAGCATTGTCGCGATACATTTTCACCAGCGCTGAAATCAATTCCGATGCGTCGGCGTGTTGGGCGGCGTAGGCGTCGGCTTCGAATTCATGCCGGCGAGAAAACAGGCTTAGCACCGGCGTCAACCAAAAGGTGAACACCGACAGCACCAGGAAGAACAAGGTGAGGGAGACAGCCAAATGCGGCGCGATGTGCGGCGTACCCTGCCACGGCACCCCCAGCCCCTGGTAAAACCAGGGCTTGTCGATCACCCAACCCATGGCGGCCAAGACGAAGAAGGTCAGGACGAACTGCACCGCCATCATCTTGTAAATGTGGCGGCGCTTGAAATGGCCCAGTTCGTGCGCCAGCACTGCCTCGATTTCGGTGGGGGAGAGGCTTTCGATCAGGGTGTCGAAAAATACGATGCGCTTGGCTTTACCTAACCCGGTGAAATAGGCATTGCCGTGACTGGAACGCTTGGAACCGTCCATCACGAACAGGCCGCGCGATGCGAAACCACAGCGCGCCAGCAGGGCTTCGATACGCTGCTTCAGGGCGACATCGGCCAGCGGCGAGAATTTATTGAACCAGGGCGCGATGAAATTGGGGAATATCACCATCATGGCGAGGCTGAATCCCAGCCACACCAGCCACACGTACAGCCACCAGGCGTCGCCCATTTTCTGCATCAGCCAGAACGTGACCAGCAGCAGCGGCACACCGATCACTAACGCCAGCGCAATGCCTTTTATCGTGTCGAGCAAATACAGCGACAAGGTCATTTTGTTGAATCCGTACTTCGCCTCGATGCCGAAGGTCCGATACAGATTGAAGGGGGCCGCCACCAACGACGAAACCAACATCAATCCGAACACCGTGCCCAGGCCGCGTAAGTAACCATCGCCCAGTTCGCGGCCCATCAAGGCATCAATGGCGAACAGGCCGCCGCCCAGCGTGAAGACAAGCAGCACGACGGCGTCGATCGCGCTTTCCCAGAGCGACAGACGCACCTTGGCGGCGGTGTAATCGGCCGCCTTCTGATGGTCGGCCAATTCGATTCTGGCGCGGAACTCCGCCGGCACCTCACCGCGATGCTTTTGCACAAAACGCAGGTTGCGCAGCGATAGCCAAGTCTGGAAAGCCAGCATCAGGGCGAAGAAGGTCAGGTACAGGTAGGTAAATGCTGAAGGGGTCATTCGCTTCGTGCG
>CAZCKI010000511.1:0-2625 GCA_964498815.1 uncultured Burkholderiales bacterium | reverse complement strand
GCGATCCCGCTGGCGGGGGTGCTGATGGCCAAACCCATCATCCTGGGAGCCGAAAACTGGCTGGATTGGGCCAAACGGCAGCCTTTCGAGCAATGGCAGGGCAATTATTACGAATTTGCCGGCACCCACATCCGCATCTACGTCGTAGGCAAAAAACTCTGGTTTGCCGACGCCGACGTCTTGAATGTGCTGGGACAGAAACCCACCTTGATGCTGGGCAGCACCTACGACGTCCACGAATACGACCTGATCCCCGACACCCGTTTGCACGGTTTTTCCGAGGAAGGCATCGAAAAACTGCTGAGGGCCAGCGAACACCACGAGGCCCGGCGCATGCTGATCTGGGTGCAACGCGAGGTCGTCAAGCAGCACCGGCGCAAGCTGGAGCTAGCCGGTCGCGCCTGAGCGGCGCTCGTCTCAGCGCAGGGAACGCCGGCGGTCGCTTGCTATACTGAGTGAAATTACCGCGAGAAAACCTTGAATATCGTTTTAAAAACCGAGCAGGACATAGCAAAAATGCGCATCGCCGGCCGTCTGGCCGCCGAAGTGTTGGATTTCATTACACCGCACGTGGTACCGGGTGTCAGTACGGGAAAGCTCGACCAACTGTGCCACGACTATATCGTCGACGTGCAGGGCGGCATTCCGGCCCCGCTCAACTATGCGCCGCCCGGTCACAAGCCCTATCCGAAGTCGATTTGCACCTCGGTCAATCACCAGGTCTGCCACGGCATCCCCGGCGAGAAAGTGCTGAAGGCGGGCGATATCGTCAATATCGACATCACCGTCATCAAGGACGGCTATCACGGCGACACCAGCCGCATGTTCTATGTCGGCGAACCGTCGATCCAAGCACGGCGCCTGTGCGAGAGCACCTACGAATCGATGTGGCGCGGCATCCGCAAGGTGAAACCCGGCGCCACCCTCGGCGACATCGGCCACGCCATCCAAAACCATGCAGAAGGCAACGGCTACAGCGTGGTGCGCGAATTCTGCGGCCACGGCATCGGCAAGCGCTTTCACGAAGAGCCGCAAATCCTGCACTACGGCCGGGCCGGCACCGGCATGCCGATCAAGGCCGGCATGATCTTTACGGTGGAACCGATGATCAACGCCGGCAAGCGCGATATCCGCATGCTCGGCGACGGCTGGACCGTCGTCACCTCCGATCACACCCTGTCCGCGCAATGGGAGCACACCGTGCTGGTTACCGAAAGCGGCTTCGAGGTGCTGACCACCTCGGCCGGTACGCCGCCACCCGCTGCATCCTGAGCGGCGCGGGACGTGTCCGCCGCCTCAACGCTCGCCCGCAATGGATTCGCCAAGGAAGTCCGGCGTGACCTTGCCGCGCAGCGCGACGCCTTGCGTGTTGCCTACCGCGCACGCCCGAACCCCGACAAAAACCTGAGCCGCCACGCGGCGCTGGTCGACAAGGTCATTCGCCGCATCGCCGACCAGATCGGCATGCCGGTTATGGTCGCGGTGGCCGCCGTCGGCGGCTATGGTCGCGGTGTCCTGTTCCCCGCCTCCGACGTCGACCTGGTGGTATTGCTGCCGGAAGGCGCGGTGGATGCGGGGGTCATCGAATCGTTCGTCAGCCTGTTGTGGGACGTCGGCCTGGAGCCGGGTATCGCCGTTCGCACCATTGCCGAATGCGTCGAGGAAGCCAGAAAAGACGTGACCGTCGATACCAGCCTCCTGGAGGTCCGCGCCGTGTGGGGCAACGCCGCGCTGGTCGATGCGCTGCGGCTCGCCTTGAAGAAATCGCGCTCGCTGACCGATTTCTTTGCCGCCAAGATCGACGAGCAAAAGCGCCGCCACGCTCGCCACAACGATGTGGCGCTCAACCTGGAACCGAATATCAAGGAGAGCCCTGGCGGGCTGCGCGACCTGCAAACCGTGATGTGGCTGGCGCGCGCGGCAGACCTCGACCTCAACTGGAATTCCATGGCGGCGGCGGATCTGGTTACCATCGATGAGGAGCGCCTGCTCAATCGGCATCGGCACGTGCTGGTCGACTTGCGCATCCGCCTTCATTACCTGGCCGGCCGCCGCGAAGACCGGCTGGTGTTCGACCACCAAAACGCGCTGGCGCGAGAGTTGGGCCTAAAGGCGAGCGGCAATCGCTCGCCTTCGGAAGTGCTGATGCAGCGCTACTACCTGTCGGCCAAGGCGGTTTGGCAGATGAGCAGCATCCTGATCCCCAATCTATTGCAGCGTCTCGCCGGCAAGGCATTGCCGCGCAAGGGCATCGATGACGAGTTCGAGCTGGTCGGCGGCCATATCGCCGCGCGCGACCTCACCTTGTTCACGCGCGAGCCCAAGGCCGTATTCCGCGCCTTCCTCGCCTTGCAGCGTATTGCCGATGCCGAATTCTTTGCGCCGGAAACGCTGCGCGCGATCTGGCGGGCGGCGCCCTCGATCGACCGGAAATTCCGCGAGGACCCGGAGGCAAACCGGCTATTCCTGCAAATCCTGCAAAGCGAAAAGGTCACCTTCACCCTGCGGCGCATGAGTCGCTACGGCATCCTCGGCCGCTATCTTCCCGCGTTCGGCCGCATCACCGGCCAGATGCAGCACGACCTGTTTCACGTCTACTCGGTCGATGAGCACATCCTGATGGTG
>CAZCKI010000510.1:0-2634 GCA_964498815.1 uncultured Burkholderiales bacterium | reverse complement strand
ATGCGCGCGTCCGAGATGCGCACCATATCGCTTACGCCGCGCTTTAATAACTTCGCCGGCAGCGGCATATTGCCGACCTCCGCCATGCCCGGATAACCCCTGGGCCCGCAGTTTTTCAACACCATCACCGATGCGGCATCGATGGCAAGCTTGGGACTGTCGATGCGGCGGTGAAAATCCTCGATGTCCTCGAACACCACCGCCCGCCCACGGTGCTTCATCAATTTTGGCGTGGCGGCCGAAGGCTTGATGATGGCCCCGTCCGGCGAGAGATTGCCGCGCAGCACGGCGATACCGGCGTGCTGCTTGAAAGGCTTGGCGTAGGCCCGGATCACGTCGCGGTTGAAATTTTCCGCCTTCTTGTTGTTGTGCCAGATCGTCTCGCCGTTGACGGTCAGCGCTTTTTTGTCGAGCAGCCCATTCTCGCCCAGCTCGCGGATCACGGCGGGCAGTCCCCCCGCGTAGCAGAAGTCCTCCATCAGATATTTGCCGTTGGGCATCAGATTGACAAGGGTGTGCACGTCTCGGCCGAATGCACTCCAGTCGTCCAGCGAGAGTTTCACGCCGATGCGTCGGGCGATGGCGATCAGGTGGATGACGGCATTGGTCGAACCGCCGATGGCGGCATTGACGCGGATGGCGTTTTTGAAAGCAGGGCGGGTGAGGATTTTCGACAGCACCAAATCCTTTTCCACCATGGCGACGATGCGCCGGCCGGCATCGCGGGCGATAACGTTGCGCCGCGCGTCCACCGCGGGGTAAGCCGCGTTACCCGGCAGGCCCACCCCCAGCGCCTCGACCATGCAGGCCATGGTCGAAGCGGTGCCCATGGTCATGCAATGGCCGTGCGAACGGTGCATGCAGCTTTCGGCCTCGTGAAACTCTTCCTGGCCGATGCGGCCCGCGCGCAGGTCCTCGGAGAGCGACCAGGTATGGGTGCCCGAGCCGATGCGCTCTCCCCGGTACCAGCCCGACAGCATCGGCCCGCCGGAGATGCCGATGGTCGGCAGATCCACGCTGCAGGCGCCCATCAGCAGGGCAGGGGTGGTCTTGTCGCAGCCCATCAGCAGCACCACGCCGTCGATGGGATTGCCGCGGATCGATTCCTCCACATCCATGCTGGCGAGATTGCGGTACAGCATGGCGGTGGGCCGCAACAGCGTTTCGCCCAGCGACATCACCGGAAACTCCAGTGGAAAGCCGCCCGCTTCCCAGACGCCGATCTTGACCTGCTCGGCGAGGGTCCGGAAATGCGAATTGCAGGGTGTCAGTTCGGAATAGGTATTGCAGATGCCGATCACCGGCCGGCCGTCGAATTGGTCATGCGGAATGCCGCGGTTTTTCACCCAGGAACGGTAGAGGAAGCCCATCTTGCCGTCGCGGCCGAACCAGGCCTGGCTGCGTCTGGGCTGCTTTTTCACCGCCATGACATCTCCTTGCGATCGAATGCCGAGACTACGCGGGGTACCTGTAGTGGTCAAGTGGTCAGGCCAATTGCGGGCTTTGCCCGCCGGCATGCAGCGATTTGCCCTATGATGTGCCTTCGCCTGGTGCGAAGCTGGAGGTTCCATGAAATCACTTTGTCTAGCGGTACTGATGCTGCTGTCCGGTTGCGCCGCGGTCGACCCGCAAAACCAATCCAGTCAGTCCAAACTGCGCGACCCGGTGCGCAAGTGCATCGCCAGCGGCAGCGACCGCGACGGCTGCGCGCGCATGGCGAGCCAGCTTTGCCCCAGCGGGTTCGAGGTATTCGAGAAGGATGCACCCGAAGACGACGGCGTGGTGAGGCGCTCCTACCATTTCAAATGCCTACCTTAAAAATTAGTACCCATCTCGCAATCGCAAAAAGACACCTGTCGTCCCGGCGTAGGCCGGGGCCTAGTGGCGTTTACCCGCAGAAGCAACGAAAGACACTGGACCCCGGCCTTCGCCGGGGCGACATTTTTTAGATAAGTCCAGGTACCCATGAAACCTTTCGGCTGGGCCCTCATCGGGCCGGGAAGAATCGCCCATCGTTTCGCCGAAGCGGTGCAGGGCACCGATGGTGCCGCGCTGATCGCCACCCAGGGACGCGACCTGGGCCGCTCCACGGCCTTCGCGCAAAAATGGTCCCGCCCCGGCAAGCCGGTCGCAGCGGTCGCCGACATCGCCGCCTTGTTAAAAGACGATCGCGTGGACGGCATCTACGTCGCCACACCGCATGCCTTCCACGCCGGTGCCGTGCGGCAGTGCCTCGTGGCAGGCAAGCCGGTGCTCTGCGAAAAACCGCTGGTGCCGCACCACGCGGCCGGCGCCGAACTGGTGGTCATCGCCCGCCGGCACAAGGTGTTCCTGATGGAAGCGGTATGGACGCGTTTTTTGCCGATCTATGCCGAGGTCGGTAAATGGCTGACCGAGGGCGCCATCGGCAAGGTGCGCGCCATCCAGTCCTGTTTTTGCTTCAATTCGCCTTTCGACCCCAAAAACCGCAATTACGACCCCGACCAAGCCGGCGGTTCGCTACTCGATCTGGGGGTCTATAACCTGACCATGACGCGCTGGACCCTGGCCACCGCCATGGGCAAATGCCCGGAATTGCGCTCCCTGCAGGCCAGCGGCGTACTGGCGCCGACGGGGGTTGACCACCGCATCAGT
>CAZCKI010000509.1:0-2640 GCA_964498815.1 uncultured Burkholderiales bacterium | reverse complement strand
CGGTTGCGGCCGAGCGCGCTGACGATGCCCATGGTGACGGTCTGGCCGACCGCGAACGGGTCGCCGATCGCCAGCACCACGTCGCCGATCTGCGCTTTGTCGGATTGGCCGAACGTAATCGGCGTGAGTCCCTTGCCGTTCACCCGCAGTACGGCGAGATCGGTTTCCGGATCGGTGCCGACCACCTTGGCCGGTATCACCCGGCCGTCCTGGAACGAAAGCTGGATATCGGTCGAGCCGGCAACGACGTGCTCGTTGGTCAACACATAGCCGCCCTTGTCGTCGGCGTTGACGATCACGCCGGAACCAAGGCTGCCGGTCGGTTCGGGGTCTTCGTCCTGTGCATCGGGCTGACCAAAAAAGCGCCGGAACAGCGGGTCGTTCACCAGCGGGTGGGCGCGCGGGCGGCCTTCCCGCGACGAAGACACGTTGACCACCGATACCATCGCCTTTTTGGCCGCATCGGCAAAACTGGCGCGCGCATTGCCGGCACCCCCCACCGTGAGCAAGCCGCCGGGTGCCGCCGATTCGCGGATTTCCACGACATTGCGCCGCCACGGGTTCCAGTCGGGGCGGATCAAGGTGATCACGAACACGATGGCAAGGGTCACCGTCACGAACTCGGCGAAGATCAACCACAGGCGGCGCATCAGCATAGCGATTCAGTCCGGTGCCACCCGGCAGGGGCGGCAAAAATGTCGGTGTAGGTCCGTCGGCTGCCGTACTCTACGGCAGCCAAGGGATGCAAAAATGAGCACTTACTATCTCTACTTCTTAAGCGCGTCGCGGATCTCGCGCAGCAACAGCACATCCTCCGGGGTGGCGGGAGGGGACGCCGGCGGGGCCGCGGCCCTGAGCTTGTTCACTTGCTTGACCATCAGAAAGATAATGAACGCGAGGATCGCAAAGTTGACAGCGATGGTCAAAAAACTGCCGTAGGCGAATACCGCACCGGCTTTTTTGGCTTCCACCAGGGTGGCGGCGGTCTGCCCGGACAGGGGAAGGAAGTAATTGCTGAAATCGAGGCCGCCGAAGATCTTGCCGATGACCGGCATGATCAGGTCGCCCACCAGCGAATCGACGATTTTGCCGAAGGCGCCACCGATAATGACACCGACCGCCAGGTCCACCACATTGCCCTTGACGGCAAATTCCTTGAATTCGGATGCAAAACTCATGCTTTCCCCCCAATAACGGCAAATGGACCGCTTGTCTGGCCGCCCCGGCACTGTATTCGCCACGTACCGGCCGTGTCAAACCGGTCCGATCCAGGGTCGCTTTGGCAAGTATTTTGAGAGGGAAAACGCGCCGGGGGCTTTAAGTTTGCCACCCCCTTCGGATAAAATAAGCGGTTACTTCCCAAAGTACCGGCAAAACCACTGGTTTTGACCCGTTTCGCCCCGCCAACTCAATCCAAAAATCCATGAGCGCAATAGTCCAAGACGAGCTTGATCCCCAGATGCGGCGACGGTTGATCCTCACCTCGGCCGTCCTAGGCGCGGGTGCCGGCGTGGCGGTTGCCATCCCGTTTGCCTTCAGCATGAAGCCTTCGGCGCGCGCCCTGGCCGCCGGCGCACCGGTGGAAACGCCGATCGACTCGATGGAACCCGGCCAGATCCTGACGGTGGAATACCGCGGCGCCCCGCACTGGATCATTCGCCGCAGTCAGGAAATGCTGGAACGGCTGCCGAAGAACGATAGCTTCCTCGCCGACCCGAATTCCGAAGAATCCAAGCAGCCCGCCGATGCCAAGAACGGCTACCGTTCAGTGAATCCCGATTTCCTGGTCTTGCGCGGTGTCTGCACCCACCTGGGTTGCTCGCCTACCTACCGCAAGGAAGTGGCGCCGGCGGACCTCGGCGCCGATTGGCCCGGCGGATTCTTCTGCCCCTGCCATCAAAGCAAATTCGATTTGGCCGGCCGCGTCTTCAAGGGCATGCCCGCGCCGAAGAACCTGGAAGTGACGCCATACCGCATAGACGGCAAGTCGGTCATCATCGACGCCGATTACAAAGGAGCGTAAGCAATGGCCCACACTCCCAAAGCCGCTATCGCGCCGCCGGTACCCGGCATCGTCGGCCAGATCATCGTCTGGACCGATGCCCGCTTCCCGTTGGTGAAGCTCTACAAGGAGCAGCTCACCGACTACTACGCGCCGAAGAACTTCAACTTCTGGTACTACTTCGGCTCGCTCGCGATGCTGGTGCTGGTAATGCAGATCGTCACCGGCATTTTCCTCACCATGAACTACAAGCCCGACGCCAAGCTTGCCTTCGCCTCGGTCGAGTACATCATGCGCGACGTGCCCTGGGGCTGGCTGATCCGGTACATGCACTCCACCGGTGCTTCGATGTTCTTTGTGGTCGTCTACCTGCACATGATGCGCGGGCTGATGTACGGTTCCTACCGCAAGCCGCGCGAACTGCTGTGGATCTTCGGCTGCCTGATTTATCTTTCCTTGATGGCCGAAGCCTTCTTCGGTTATCTCCTCCCCTGGGGACAGATGTCGTACTGGGGCGCGCAGGTGATCATCAACCTGTTCGGCGCCATCCCGTTGATCGGCGAGGAGCTGGCGGTGTGGATCCGCGGCGACTTCACCATCGGCGACGCCACCCTCAACCGCTTTTTCGCCTTCCACGT
>CAZCKI010000508.1:0-2654 GCA_964498815.1 uncultured Burkholderiales bacterium | reverse complement strand
CGGCTCGATGGAATTGGCGCCGCTCACCGGACTGGCCGATGCGATCGTCGACCTGGTCTCGACCGGCAACACGCTGAAAGCGAATCGCCTGATCGCGGTCGAAGAGATCGTGCCGATCTCCAGCCGCCTGATCGTCAATCGCGCCGCGCTGAAATTGAAGCGCGACGCCATCCAGCCGCTGATCGACGCTTTCGGCCGGGCAGCGGCAGGCTGAAACCGCCATGAACCTGCGCAGACTCGATTCCGCCCGGCCAGATTTCGACAGCAAGTTGGCCAAGCTGCTGGACTTCGAAACCGCGCAGGACCCCAAGGTGGAAACGGTAGCGCGTGCCATCCTCGCCGACGTCAAGGCGCGTGGCGATGCGGCACTGCTCGCTTACACCAGCCAATTCGATCGCTGGACGCCCGCCGGCGCCGGCGCCCTGGAGATTCCCGCCGCCGCATTGCAACAGGCGTTGACGCAATTGCCGGCGCCGGTACGCGCCGCGCTGGAAACCGCCGCGGAGCGTATTCGTGCCTATCACCAGCATCAGATTCAGCCGTCGTGGACCTTCACCGAACCCGACGGCACGGTACTCGGCCAGCAGATTACGCCGCTCGACCGCGCGGGGATGTACGTGCCGGGTGGCAAGGCCGCCTACCCGTCATCGGTACTGATGAATGCAATGGCCGCCAAAGTGGCCGGCGTTGGCGAACTGATCATGGTCACGCCGACTCCGGATGGCTTGATGAACGAAACGGTATTGGCGGCGGCAGCGCTGGCCGGAGTGGACCGGGTGTTTCGCATCGGTGGCGCGCAGGCGATTGCGGCGCTCGCCTACGGCACCGACAGCGTGCCGGCAGTGGACAAAATCGTCGGGCCCGGCAATGCCTACGTGGCAGCCGCCAAGCGTTTCGTGTTCGGCGTGGTCGGCATCGACATGGTGGCGGGGCCATCGGAAATTCTCATCATCGCCGACGGCAGCATCCATCCGGACTGGGTGGCCATGGACCTTTTTTCGCAAGCCGAGCACGACGAGATCGCGCAGGCCATCCTGCTCTGCCCCGACGCGGCCTATCTGGAGCAGGTCGCCGCCAATATGGCGCGGCAAGTCGTCACGCTGCCGCGTGTCAACATCATTCGCGCCTCGCTCGAAAACCGCGGTGCGCTGATCCGCGTGCGCGACCTCGCGGAAGCCTGCGAGATCGCCAACCGTATCGCCCCCGAACATCTGGAACTGGCGGTGGCGGATGCCGATGCGCTATTACCGAAGATTCGTCACGCCGGTGCAGTTTTCCTGGGCGCCTATTCCTCGGAATCGCTGGGCGACTACTGCGCCGGGCCGAACCACGTGCTGCCGACCTCGCGTACGGCGCGCTTTTCCTCGCCGCTGGGCGTGTACGATTTCCAGAAGCGTTCCTCCGTGATCAAGGTCTCTGCTGCCGGCGCGCAGACGCAGGGCGCCGTGGCGGCCACCCTGGCGCGGGCCGAAGGGCTGGAAGCGCACGCGCGCTCGGCCGACTATCGGAAAAAGTAAATGTCCGCCGAAGATCGCATCCGCGCGGAGATTCGCGCGCTCGCGTCCTACCCTGTGCAGCCGGCCGAAGGCATGGTGAAGCTAGACGCGATGGAAAATCCCTTTGCGTTTCCAGAAGGCTTGCGCGCGGGGCTCGCCGAAGCGCTGGCCGCAACCACACTGAATCGCTACCCGGCGGCAAGTGCTACCGAATTGAAGCAGTCGATCCGCGACGCCATGCGCATTCCGGCCGAACTCGACATCCTGCTCGGCAACGGCTCCGACGAAATCATCCAGCTGATCGCCATGGCGGTGGCCAAGCCGGGGGCGGCGCTGCTGTCGGTGGAACCGGCCTTCGTCATGTTCAAAATGATCGCGACCTTTTGCGGGCTGCGTTACGTGGGCGTGTCGCTACGCGAAGATTTTTCGCTGGATTTGCCGGCGGTGCTGGCGGCCATCGCCCGCGAACGGCCGGCCGTGGCCTTCATCGCCTATCCCAACAATCCCAGCGGCAACCTGTTCGATCGCGTGGCGATCCGTACCATCGTCGCCGCGCTGGCGAAACACGATGGTCTCGCGGTGATCGACGAGGCCTACTTTGCTTTTTCGCCGGAGACCTTCCTCGACGAGATTTCGCAATACGACAATGCCGTGCTGCTGCGCACCGTCTCCAAGCTGGGCCTGGCCGGGATACGCCTGGGCCTGCTGATCGGCCGCCCGCGGTGGCTGAACGAGTTCGACAAATTGCGCCTGCCCTACAACATCAATGTCCTCACCCAGGCGGCGGCCCGCTACGCCCTCGGCCACTACGGCGCCTTGCTCGCGCAAACCAGGATCCTCACACAGGAACGCGAGCGTGTCGCCGCCGCGCTGGACCGCATTCCCGGCGTGACGCGCTTTCCCTCGGACGCCAATTTCATCCTGATCCGGGTGGCCGACGCCGCCGGCACCTACGCGGCGCTGCTCTCGCGTAGAATCCTTGTCAAGAACACCAGTGCCTCGCATCCGCTGATGCATAACACCTTGCGCCTGAGCATCGGCACACCCGCCGAAAACGACACGCTATTGGCCGCATTGCCGGCCTCCCTGACGACTTCCCGCCGACCATGAGAACCGCCGACGTCACCCGCAACACCAAGGAAACGCAAATCCGCGCCG
>CAZCKI010000507.1:0-2656 GCA_964498815.1 uncultured Burkholderiales bacterium | reverse complement strand
CGATTGCGGGTCCAAACTCGGCTACCTGCAGGCGACGATGGCACTCGGCATGAAGCACGCCGAAGTAGGCGAGGCATTCGCCCGCTACGTAACCCAACTCAGTGCCAAATCCGGCGTAAAACGAAAATAGGGAATGAATCGATGGCGATGGATGCGAAAGCAGCGCACGAATTGATCGAACAGTCGGAAATTCTCTTCAGCAAACAAGAGGTCGATGCGGCCACCGACCGCGTGGCGGAGGAGTTGAATCGCGACTACTCCGACGTGCATCCGCTGGTGTTGTCGGTGATGGGCGGGGCGGTGGTATTCACCGGGCAATTGCTGCCGCAACTGAATTTTCCGCTCGATTTCGACATCGTGCAGGCCTCGCGCTACGGTGCCGCCACCGTCGGCACCCAGCTCACCTGGCGGGTTGCGCCGCGCGACAATATCAACGGCCGCCACGTATTGATCCTCGACGACATCCTCGACGAGGGCATTACGTTGGCCGCCATCGTCGACCTGGTCAAGAGTTACGGCGCTCTGTCGGTCGAATGCGCGGTGTTTTGCGTCAAGGATTACGGCGCGGAGGTCAATGCCAGGAAGCCGCTGCAAGCGAAATACGTAGGTTTGACGGTGCCGAACCGTTTCATCTACGGCTACGGCATGGACGTGTCCGGCGCCTGACGCAATTTGCCGGCGATCTGGGCCAAGCGGCAGTAGAGTCGGCATGCTGGCGATCATCGGCGGGACCGGCCTGACCAACCTGGCCAATCTGGAAATCACCAAGCGCGAAGTGGTGCGCACACCCTATGGCGATCCGTCCGGCCATCTCACTTTCGGCCGCATCGGCAAGGCCGAGATGATCTTCCTGGCCCGTCACGGTTATGGCCATACCATTCCGCCGCACGAAGTGAATTACCGCGCCAACATCTGGGCGCTGGCCAAGGCCGGTGCACGGCGCGTCATCGCCGTCAATGCGGTCGGCGGCGTTTCCGCCGAATTGGGGCCGGGCGTGCTGGCCGTTCCCGATCAACTGATCGACTACACCTGGGGCCGCAAGCACACTTATTTCGAGGGCGAGGCTCCGGTCACCCACATCGACTTCACTTTTCCGTTTTGCCAGACCGGGCGGTTGTTGCTGCTGGCCGCCGCCAAGGCCTGCAAGGTGCCGGCGCTCGAGGGCGGCACGGTCGGCGTCACGCAGGGACCGCGCCTGGAAACGCAGGCGGAGATTCACCGTCTGGCCCGCGACGGCTGCGCCATGGTTGGCATGACCACCATGCCCGAAGCGGCGTTGGCGCGCGAACAAAAGCTTTCCTACGCGACCCTGGCGCTATCGATGAACCACGCCGCCGGTCTCGGCAGTTCGGCCGACGGTATCAAGCTTGCCGACGCCGAGGCGGTGCTGGCGACCGGCATGGAAAAGGTGCGCCTGATCCTGGCGCGCGTGGTGGAGCTGCACTCGGCGATGCCGGTCCACCAGCAAGGTTTGGAGTAGCTGTCTTGGCTGTCCGCCCGATATTGAAGATGGGCACGCCGAGCCTGTTCGCGCCTTCCGCGCCGTGGCCGGCGGACAAATTCGATTCGAAGGAACTGCATGCCTTGCTGGCCGACATGAAGGACAGCATGGCGGCCGCGATGGGCGCCGGACTCGCCGCACCGCAAATCGGCGAAAACGTGCGCGTGGTGATTTTCGAAGTCGCCAACAACCTGCGCTACCCGGATCGCGAGCCGATTCCGTTCACGGCGCTGATCAACCCCGCCATCGAGCCAGTCGGCGCCGCAGTCGTGGATGGCTGGGAGGGCTGCCTGTCGGTGCCGGGCCTGCGCGGCGTGGTGTCGCGACCCGAGCGCATCCGCTATACCGGCCGTAACGAAAAGGGCGAGGCGATCGACCGTACCGTGGATGGCTTTCACGCGCGCGTGGTGCAACACGAATGCGACCACCTCGACGGCATTCTCTATCCGATGCGCGTGAAGGATTTCACCCGCTTCGGTTACACCGATATCCTGTTTCCGGAGCTGGCGGCGTTCGACGACGATTGAGTGCCGTCGAACACAGGCAACACTTTGTGGAGGAATGATGAAAATCGAAATCGCCAGAATGGTCGTCCTGTTGGCCGTGTTTATTGGCGTGCAAGGCAACGCACAGTCGCCGCAGGAAATGAGCAACGCGGAAAAAGTAGTCAAGGGCCTTGGCATGTCAGCCCCTACAAGACCGGTACTGTCGAGTTTTTCAACCTGAATCGACGGTTCCCGAATTCGAACGAAGAACTCGCGGTCACACCATTGCCGGAGAACCCGATTGTTCAGCGCATCGACGTTTCGACACCGGATGCCTATTCGCGGACTGTCATCACCATCACCTATGGCCGCTGGGCCGGCGCAAACAACGTGTTGACGATGATCGGCTGGGCCGTGCCCGGTGGAGTCGAGTTCAGTTGTGGCGGAGCGGGTTCCACTTTGCCCGACGAGTTGCGCCCGAAAGCCTGCAAGGTGACAGGATAGATCTCTGCTCGCGGGCTAGATCGCAAGCACCTTGGCAATCGCTTCGGTCAGCTCGTTTCGAGACGCTTCGGATTCCAACGCGGCGCCCTCGATCACGAAAACGTCTTCCGCACGTTGTCCCAGCGTGTTGACGCGGGCGTCTTCGAGGCTGATCTGATATTGCAGT
>CAZCKI010000506.1:0-2657 GCA_964498815.1 uncultured Burkholderiales bacterium | reverse complement strand
GAATAAAAGCTGTATTCCTATACAGCCTGTATTTCCGTACAGTACCGGAACTTTTGGGGGTTTGCAACAGGAATTTTTGACCCAGCGGAATGCTAGGTCAGATTATGCAACAGCACCTTCAAGGCATGTTCGATGGTTTGAAAACGCACCGCCGCCCGGTCGCCAGAGAAATGGCAAACCTCTGATAATGCTGGTTTTTTCGGGAATTTCCAAGCGAACCAGACAGTCCCCACCGGCTTGTCCGCCATGCCGCCGTCGGGCCCGGCGATGCCGGTCACCGCCACCGCCACCTGCGCCCGCGAATGGGCGATGGCCCCGCCCACCATTTCCAGCGCGGTCTGTTCGGAAACGGCGCCAAAGTCCACCAGGGTCTCGCGCTTCACCCCCAGCATATCGACCTTGGCCTCGTAGGAATACGTGACAAAACCGCGGTCGAACCAGGCCGAGGAACCGGCGATATCGGTGATGGCTTCGGAAATTCCGCCGCCGGTGCACGACTCCGCCGTCGCCAGCATCATGCCCTTGCCACGCAATGCGGCGCCGACTTCGGCGGCGAGGGGATCGAGTTCTTTATTCATGGAATCGGACTGTACACGATGCCGAAGCGCGTTTGCGTGCTAGCTACTTCCGTTTGATTCGGCGGAACAACAGCAAGCCGATGAATGCACCTGCGTCCAACACAGCTGCAGCAAATAAAATCAGCGCGAACATCAGCAGTGCGCGACAAATGTACTCACTCGCGGGCGGACACATGGCAAAGAGTTCGCAGGGCTCCAATTTCTTGCCCACCGAGATGTCGTCGTGGCCAAGATTGTCGTCCGTCCCATTCATGCCGACTGAGTAAATGACAAATTTACGTTGCCGAATATCCTCCACCTTGTAAATGTACGGCGCCCCCCAAGAATCTCGCGGGACATCCTTGTCGTTATAGAAATACGGTCCCTTCCATCCTTGACCGTTCTCAGGTGGTCTCTCGATCAGCACGCGCAACCCCTCCTCCTGGGTGGGAATGCGCCCCGTATCAAGATAAAATAATTCGACTGCTGAGGTTAAGCCACGAAGACTCGCAAGAGTGTGTTGGGCATTCCAACCGTAACTATCAGTTCCGGCGTCCACAAGCGCTGTTGCTGCAAAAACAATAAAACTCGCCGCGGCAAGAATGGCAATGCGCGCAATCCGGTCCTTGGTCGATTGCAGCAATTCCATCTACGCGCCCTGCACCCGATGCCAATACGAATACACCGGCGCAAAACCAAACTTGCGATAGACCGCGATGGCCGCCGCATTGGTCTGGTCCACTTGCAAAAACGCCGTGCGCGCACCTCGCTCGCGACCCCACGCCAACAATTCTGTAACCAGCAAGCTCGCGTAGCCCTTGCGGCGCGCGCTGTCTGCCGTGCGCATATTAAAGATGCCGACAAAGTCGCCGTCAATGCGGGCAAGCCCGGTCGCCACCACGCCGTTAATGGTCTTCAGAGAGAGATATTTCTGCTCGCCCTTCCACAACGCCTGACGCTGCAGGTCCTGCTCGATCGCCTGCGGCGAACTGCCTTTCATGCCATGCACATCGGCCAGGCCTTCGGCGGTGTTGCGTTCCAATCGTTTTACGCCGGCGGGAATCTCCCCCGCTTGCACGCCCTCCAGCGGTACGGTCATCACAAAGGTATCAACTTCGCGCGTGTAGCCGCGCGCGGCCAGCAGCGCATCCAGTTCCTTGGGCATGAAGGCGTCCGTGAAGCGAAAGATGCCGGGCTGCCCGTAATGGCGGTACCACGCTTCGCAGTGGGCGATTTTCTCGGCGAGCGGCAAGGTGCCGGCCGCGAGCGCGGTCACGCTGTTGGCACGGCGCGTATCGGTGCCCGAGGCCCGCAGCACCCAGCCGTCGTAGAACGTCTGGTGGATCGCGGGCGAGGTGTTGAGGGTGAGTTCTTCTAGGCGGCGGATGAGTTGAGCATTCGTCATTTGGGAGGATTCGTCATTCTAAGAAGCCGGCAAAAAAAACGCATGTCATTCTGAGGAGCGCTTTTGCGACGAAGAATCTCATCCGCTCGAAAATGGTTCCCATGTCAAATTAACAGCGCGCCCCAATTGACCGGATAAGATCCTTCACTTCGTTCAGGATGACAATCAATCGGGGTGCCCTTCCAGCGGCTCCTTGGGTCGCCGGCAAAGTATACGATGCCGTCAAGAACTGTCACAAAACGCGCGCACACCACGTGCTACGCTGTACTCGCTCGGACGATTCCACGCACAGGGAGGCAATATGGCACGCATCACGCATTTTGAAATTCACGCCAGCGACCCGGAAGCACTGGTTGCCTTTTACAGCGACCTGTTCGGCTGGCAATTCACCAAATGGGATGGCCCCATGCCCTATTGGCTCATCAGCACCGGCGACGCCGCCACACCCGGCATCAACGGTGGCCTGTTACCGCGTCGCGGCCCGAAGCCGGATGCCGGCCTGCCGGTCAGTTCCTATGTGTGTACGGCGGATGTCGACAACCTCGACGACCTCATCGCCAAACTGGGCGGCGCCGTGTGCGTCCCGAAAATGGCGATCCCCGGCGTCGGCTGGCTGGCCTACGCCAACGACCCGGACGGCAATATTTTCGGCATGATGCAGGCCGACGCCGGCGCCGCCTAGGCGCGCGCGCTCA
>CAZCKI010000505.1:0-2660 GCA_964498815.1 uncultured Burkholderiales bacterium | reverse complement strand
CCAAGCCTCAGCTTTTCTGCTTATCCTTCACCTCGGCGTCGATTACCTGACCCGCCACGACGTCCGGTTTTTTATCGGCTTCCGCGCTGCCGGCCATGCCGTCCTTGAAGCCTTTGACCGCACCGCCCAGATCGCTGCCGATATTGCGCAATTTCTTGGTGCCGAACACCAGCACCACCACCACCAGCACGATCAGCAAATGCCAGATACTGAATGCACCCATTGCCATCTCCTAAAAGTATTGCTGCGGCCGGCGTGAAGTACGCCCCGCTCAGAGCGCGCCGGCCATCCCCGACAGCGGCGCTCCGCCCGGCCGATTGCCGAACACGTGAATATGCAAATGATACACGTCTTGCCGTCCCATCCGCCCGGTGTTGACGGCGATGCGAAAGCCGTCGGTGAGACCTTGTTCCCGGGCGAGCTTCGGCGCCAGCGCCAGCATTTTTCCCAAAATCGGTGCGTCGTCCATGCCGGCCTCGGCGAGGCTGGGAATGAACTTCTTGGGGATGATCAGGAAGTGAACATCCGCCACCGGATGAATATCATGAAATGCCAGCACGTCCTCATCCTCGTATACCTTCTTGCAGGGGATTTCATTCCTGAGGATCTTGCCGAAAATGGTGTCGTTGACGGCGCCGCTCATTCTGTAGCCCTAGCTTTCTTCTCATCCAATCCGGAAACACCCTCGCGCCGCTCCAGTTCGGCCAGCACCTCGGCCAGCGAAATATCCTGGTAGCCGAGCATGACGAGGGTATGAAATAACAGGTCCGCGGTCTCGCGGATGATTTCTTCGCGATTGCCGCCTTTTGCCGCGATCACCGCTTCGGTCGCCTCTTCGCCGACTTTCTTGAGTATTGCGTCGAGGCCTTTGGCATTGAGCGAAGCGACGTAGGAAGACTCGCGCGGCGCGCCCTTGCGCGAAGCGATGGTCTGCTCGAGTTTGAAAAGCGTCTCTTTCACAGCATTGCGCCCGTGTCAGTCGGTGGTGAACTTGCCCGGCGATGTTAGCACGGGCTCCTCATCGCCTTTCACCACCCAGCGGCCGTCGGCCAGAAGGTTGAAAAAGCAGCGCCGGCGGCCGGTGTGGCAGGCGATGCCGCCGACCTGTTCGACCAGCAGCAACACGGTATCGCCGTCGCAGTCGAGGCGGATTTCCTTGACGTGCTGGATGTGGCCGGAGGTTTCACCTTTTTTCCAGAGCTGCTTGCGGGAACGCGACCAGTAGTGCGCGTCGCCGGAGACCAGGGTGAGCTGCAGCGATTCCCGGTTCATCCACGCCAGCATCAATACTTCCTTGCTGGTAACGTCCTGCGCGATGGCCGGCACCAGACCCTGCTCGTTCCATTTGACGGCGGCCAGCCACATCGATTGCAGCGTGTCGTTCATTGCCGCACTTCGATGCCGCGTTCGCGCAAGCGCTGCTTGGCCTCGCCCACGGTGAATTCGCCGAAGTGGAAAATGCTCGCTGCCAGCACCGCGTCGGCGTGGCCTTCGAGGATGCCTTCGGCCAGGTGCTCGAGGCTCCCCACTCCGCCGGAAGCGATCACCGGCACGCTGACCGCGTCGGCGACGGCGCGCGTCAACGGCAAATCGAAACCCGACTTGGTGCCGTCGCGATCCATGCTGGTGAGAAGAATTTCCCCGGCGCCGAAGGCGTTCATCTTGCACGCCCATGCGACCGCGTCGAGGCCGGTGGCGGTGCGGCCACCGTGGGTGAAGACTTCCCAGCCTTCACCGCTGGTCTTGCGGCGCGCATCGATAGCGACCACGATCGCCTGCGAGCCGAACTTGTCGGCGGCGTCCTTGACCAGCTGCGGGTTGGTCACGGCGGAGGTGTTGATGCTGATTTTGTCGGCGCCGGCATTAAGCAGACGCCGCACGTCGCTCACCTCGCGCACGCCGCCGCCGACCGTGAGGGGAATGAACACCTGCTCGGCCACGCGCTCGATCACGTCGAGGATCAGTCCGCGCTGGTCGGAGCTTGCGGTGATATCGAGAAACGTGAGTTCATCGGCGCCCTCATCGTTGTATTTTTTGGCGATCTCGACGGGGTCACCCGCATCGCGCAGGTTGACGAAGTTGACGCCCTTGACCACGCGGCCGGCGTTGACGTCCAGGCAGGGAATGATTCTCTTGGCAAGCATTTGGCGGTGTATCTGGAGAGCGGTGAATGAAAAGCGATGCGAGCGGCTATATGTGCAATAAGCGGGCGTCGTCGGACGGCGCGCAGAAACCGGAGCATACTTTTTCGTATGTGAGGATTTCGAGCACCGTCCGATGGCGCCAAATCGTCGCGCAGCCGCGCTGCCCCTAGTGCGATTCCGTTAAGGCTAGAGCCTTTTTGAAGTCTAGCTTACCTACATAGATGGCTCGCCCGGTAATAGCCCCCATGATGCCCTCGTGCGCCACTTCCATCAGGCGTTTCACGTCAGCCAGGTCGTTGAGGCCGCCGCTGGCGATCACCGGCACGGTCAGTTCGCGCGCGAGCGCCACGGTGGCTTCGATGTTCACTCCGGTCATCATGCCGTCGCGGCCGATATCGGTGTAGATCACTGCTTCGACGCCGTAATCCTGGAAACGCTTGGCGAGATCGACCACGTCGTGGCCGGTGAGCTTGGACCAGCCGTCGGTGGCGACCTTGCCGTCCTTGGCGTCGAGTG
>CAZCKI010000504.1:0-2665 GCA_964498815.1 uncultured Burkholderiales bacterium | reverse complement strand
GCATCTGTTGCACGGTGCGCGGCGACCTGGTGAAAATCCTGGCCGACCTCGCCGACAAGAAGAAAAAAGGGACGCTGAAATTCGACCGCGTCATCATCGAAACCACCGGCATGGCCGCACCGGGCCCGGTGGCGCAGACTTTTTTCATGGACGAGGCCATCCACGACCAGTACCTGCTCGATGCCGTCATCACGGTGGTCGATGCCAAGCACGGCGACCAGCAACTGAACGACAACAGCGAAGCACGCGCGCAGGTGGGTTTTGCCGACCGCATCCTGCTCTCCAAGACCGAGCTGGTGGCCGAGGAGGAAACGAAGAAGCTGATGAGCCGCCTGCGCAGCATGAACCCGCGCGCCACTTTCAAGAAGGTGCACTTCGGCGAGACCGACCTGAAGGAAATCCTCGATATCCGCGGATTCAACCTCAATTCCATCCTCGATATCGAGCCCGATTTTCTCGAAGAGGATCACCACACCCATTCTGACGACGTGCAATCCTTCGTGTTCCACTCCGAGCGTGCCTTGGACATGGAAAAAATCGAAGCTTTCCTGTCGCTGCTGATCCAGACCTACGGCGTCGACATGCTGCGCTACAAGGGTGTCCTCAATATCGAGGGCCAGCCGCAACGGATGATCTTCCAGGGCGTGCATATGCTGATGGGCGGCAGCGCCGGCAAACCTTGGGGGGCGAACGAAAAGCGCGAATCGAAAATGGTCTTCATCGGCCGCAACCTGCCGAAGAAAATCTTCGTCGAGGGGCTTGCCTATTGCGTGGCCGATGCCGAAAAATCGGTGATTGAACTACGCTAGTCTTCTCGGGCCGGGCGGTATACTGCGTCTTCGCCTCGCCACCGCCTCCGCCTTAGACCCGTAAAGAGACCATGGCAACTGCCATCCCCGGAAAACCGCCTGCACGTCCCGCTGCCGCTGCGCCCACACCGGCACGCGCGCCCGCGCCGGCACGCGCACCCGCCCCCCCCGCTGCCGCCGCCGCCAAGGCGGCCCTGTCGAGTACCGGCAGCTTCAGCGCGGACCAGCTATCCCCGGATGCCAGCGACCTGCCGCCGATCTACGAAGCGGCCGTCCTGTATGCAGCCGACCGCTACGATGCGGCACAGGAAGCGCTGAAAGATCACCTCAAGACGGCCGAGGGCAAGAGCAGCATCCGCACCTGGCTGATGCTGTTCGATTTTTACCAGCTCACCAACAACCGCAAGGAATTCGACGCACTGTCGATGCTGTTCACGGTCAAGTTCGAACGCTCGCCGCCGGTGTGGACCGAATCTCTCGATAACTCCGATCCGCGCCGCAAGGAGAAACGCGAGCGCAAGGATTTTTTCCCGATGACCCCGGCGGCCGACGGCGCACTGCTGGGCGAAATCGACAAATTGGAAGCCTTTGCCAAGTCGATGGGCACCTGCCGCATCGATTTCGGCAAGGTCAAGGGCATGCTCTCCGAGGAAGCCGAGCTGCTGACCATCGTGCTGCAGCGCCTGCGCAAGGAAAAGATTCCGCTCTGGTTCAACGGCTTCGACGATTTTGCGGCGCTGCTCAAGCAATCCATCAACGACAAGAACGGACAGCCGCTGGAAAGATGCCAGGGCTACTGGTCGCTGTTGTTCGAGCTGTTCATCCTGGAAGGCAAACTCAACGATTACGAGGAGCTTGGGCTCGAATACGCGGTCGCCTTCGAAATGTCCCCCCCCGCCTGGGAAGTGGTGCTGCGGCCGACCAATGCCGACGGCGACGTGGCGCCGGTCGGAACGGTGCGGCAGGGCAATGCGCCGGCCAATACCGCGGGCGGCTTTCCGCTCAAGGGTGTGGTCAGCGCCAATAACCGCGAGATGTTGCAGCAATTGACGATCCACGCCTCCGGCAAGCAGGAAGTCAACGTCGATATGAGCGAGCTGCTGCGCATCGATTTCGCCGCGGCGGGGCTGTTCTTCGACACGGTGCGCGCCATCCAGCAAGGCGGCAAGCGGGTGATCCTCACCAACATCAACGAGCTGGTGGCCGCCCTGCTGGAATTGTTCGGCATGGCCAAGCACGCCATCCTGATGCGCAAGAAAGCGGTCTGAGCGCCGGCATGGAGCAGCCACCCTTTCACGGCACCACCATCGTCGCGGTGCGGCGCGGCAACCAGGTTGCGGTCGGCGGCGACGGCCAGGTAACGCTGGGCAACATCGTCGCCAAGGCGACCGCCACCAAGGTGCGCAAGGTGTATCACGGCAAGATCCTGGTCGGCTTTGCCGGCAGCACCGCGGATGCGTTTTCGCTGCTCGACCGCTTCGAGGCCAAGCTGGAAAAGCACCAGGGCAACCTCACCAAATCGGCCGTGGAACTGGCCAAGGACTGGCGCACCGACCGCATCCTGCGCCGCCTGGAAGCCATGCTGATCGTGGCCGACAAGGAGGTCACCTTCGTCATCACCGGCAATGGCGATGTGCTGGAGCCCGAACACGGTGTGGCCGCGATCGGCTCCGGCGGTGCTTTCGCGCAGTCGGCGGCGCTGGCGATGATCCGCCATACCGAGCTTGCACCGGCCGATATCGTCAAGCAATCGCTGACCATCGCCGCTGAGCTCTGCATTTACACCAATCAGAATCACGTGATTGAGTCACTGTGAGGGGTGAAGCTTTTGGGGGCTGGGGGCTAGGGACTGGGGA
>CAZCKI010000503.1:0-2680 GCA_964498815.1 uncultured Burkholderiales bacterium | reverse complement strand
CCGTCGATGCCGCCCTGGTTGACTTCGGTGGAAAACGAGCCGCGGTAGTTGGTGACCAGCGATACGCCGTCGATCACCACGTCGTAGACCTTCCATCCGCCTGGAGTTTTTTCCATGCTGTAGTCGATCGGGATGGCCTGGCCGCCGGGCTGGTTGATGAGGGTCTTCACCGTCACTTCGGTGTCGGCCGCGGTCATTTTCAACGGCTTCACGTCGATCACCTGGTTGCGAAAGTCGGTCAGCGACTTCGAATAGGTGCGTACCAACAGGCGGCGAAATTCGTCGGTCAGCGATTTCTTTTGCGCGTCATTCGCGTCGCGCCAACTGCGACCGACCGCCAGTTGGGTCATGTGTGCGAAGTTGAAATACGGCAGGATTTTTTCATCCGCAAGCTTCTCGATCTTTTTGGTGTCGCCGGCCTGCAGGTCCTTGTCGGTCTTGATGGCGGTGAGAATCTCGGTGGTGGTCTTGCGGACCATTTCATCGGGCGCCGCTTCATCGGCCCGCGCCATGGGTGCCAGCAACCAGAGCGAGGAAATCAATAAGGTCAGGAAGGGCTTCAACATGAAAGTTCCAATGCAAAAATAAGCGTGCGAATGTGGATGCGAGTAACGATGTTGCTGGTGAAGGGTTTACTGGACAGGTAGTACATGTGAGCGGTTACTTCTTCTCACCGCCTTCGGCAGCCTTGCTGAACAAGAATTGACCGATCAATTTTTCGAGCACGACCGCAGACTGTGTAAGCTTGATGGTGTCGCCCGCAACAAGCTTCTTGTCGTCGCCGCCCGGGTCCAGTCCCACATAGACCTCACCCAGCAAACCGGAAGTCAGGATAGAGGCGTTGCTGTCTTTGGGGAATTCAAAGTGGTTGTCCATCGCCAGGGTGACGATGGCCTGGAACTTGGCATTGTCGAAGCGGATGTCGGCAACCCGCCCGACCAGCACGCCCGCGCTCTTGACCGGCGCTTTCATTTTCAGACCGCCGATATTGTCGAAACGCGCCTGGATCGAATAGGACTTGGTGCCGCGGCTGTCGTTGAAGCTGCCGACTTGCAGCACCATGAACGCCATCGACAGGAAGCCTGCCAGCAGGAAAAAGCCGACCCAGAAATCATAAAATTTTCGTTCCATATTGGATACCTTATCCGATTAGCTTTTCAGGATGCAATGTTATGCATTGTTGCGATTACGGCACCTGGCGCAGCATGATGGCCGTCAGAACCAGATCGAGCGCGAGAATGGTAAGGGCGGACGTCACCACGGTGCGGGTGGTTGCGGCGGAAACGCCCTCGGCGGTGGGCTCGGCGTCGTAGCCCTCGAAGGTCGCGATGGCGGCGATGGCGACGCCGAACACCGCCGATTTGATCACCCCGTTCAGCACGTCGTAGCGGATGTCGACGGCAGCCTGCATATTGCCCCAGAACACGCCGGAGTCGATTCCCACCAGCATGACGGTGACGATGTATCCGCCGAAAATGCCCGCCGTCGAAAATAGCGCAGCCAGCACCGGCATCGAGATCACACCGGCCCAGAAACGCGGTGCCACCACGCGCGCGATCGGGTCCACCGCCATCATGTCCATCGCCTTCAACTGCTCGGTCGCCTTCATCAGGCCGATTTCCGCTGTGATGGCCGATCCGGCGCGGCTCGCAAACAGCAGGGCCGATACCACCGGTCCGAGTTCGCGCACCAGCGACAGCGCCGCCAGCACGCCCATCTGTTCTTCGGCGCCGTATTTTTGCAGCGTTTCATAGCCCTGCAGACCCAGCACCATGCCGACGAACAGGCCCGACACCATGATGATGACGAGCGACATGACGCCGGAAAAATAAATTTCGCGAATGATCAGCCGGATGCGGCGGAAGCTCATCCCCGACTGCGTCAGCACCAGGAAAAAGAAGTGCGCGATGGCACCCGCGCGCCAGATGGTGTCGATGGTACGGTGGCCGATGCGGCGGACGGCTTCGATCAGGGAGTGAATCATGTGGATTTCGGCGCCAGCGCCAGGTCTTCGGCATAAGCTTCGGCCGGATAGTGAAACGCCACCGGGCCATCCAGTTCGGAATGCACGAATTGCTTGATGAACGGCTCGGTCGACGCGCGAATCTCGTCGGGCGTGCCGTGGCCGATCACCCTTCCGTCCGCGACGAAATAAAGGTAGTCGACGATTTGCAGGGATTCGACCACGTCGTGCGTCACGACGATCGAGGTGGCGCCCAGCGCATTGTTCAATTTGCGTATGGTCTGGCCGACCACCGCGAGCGATATGGGGTCGAGGCCGGCAAAAGGTTCGTCGTACATGATCAGCATCGGATCCAGCGCCACCGCGCGCGCCAGCGCCACCCGCCGCGCCATGCCGCCCGACAATTCGGCCGGAAACAGCTTGGCTGCACCGCGCAGGCCCACCGCATTCAATTTCATCAATACCAGGTCGTGGATCATGTCTTCCGGAAGCTCGGTGTGTTCGCGCATCTGGAAAGCCACGTTGTCGAATACGCTCATGTCGGTAAACAGCGCGCCGAACTGGAACAGCATGCTCATCTTGCGGCGCATGGCGTAGAGGCTGTCGCGGTCGAGCGTCGCCACATCCTGGCCGTTTACCTTCACCGTACCCTTGGAGGCCAGCAGCTGCCCGCCGATCAGGCGCAGCAGCGTGGTCTTGCCGCAGCCGGAGCCGCCC
>CAZCKI010000502.1:0-2681 GCA_964498815.1 uncultured Burkholderiales bacterium | reverse complement strand
GAGCGAACGCCGCAGCGACTATAGCGTCCACCCCGGCTCCGACCAGGATCGCGAGACCTTCGACTGGGGCCTGCGGCGGTTTCTGGATGAGGCGCGTACGCTGGCCACCTTCAAGCACACCAATATCGTGCGGGTGATGCGTTTTTTCCAGGCCAATAACACCGCCTATATGGTGATGGAGTTTGTGAAGGGTGCGCCGCTGTCGGACTGGATCAAGCCGCGCCGGCCGCTGAACCAGGCCGCCATCACCAAGCTGGTCGCACCCTTGGTCGAAGGGTTGGGCACCATCCATCGCGCCGGCTTTTTGCACCGCGATGTGAAGCCCGGCAATATTTACATGCGCGAGGACGGCAGCCCCGTGCTGCTCGATTTCGGCGCGGCGCGCGCGCAGTCCGGCAGCGGCGAAATGACCGCGGTGGTGAGCCCGGGCTACGCGCCGCTGGAGCAATACAGCGAATCATCCAACCAGGGGGCGTGGAGTGATCTCTACGCGCTGGGCGGGGTGATGTACTGGATGGTGACGGGACAAAAGCCGGTCGATGCGACGGCCCGGGTGAGGAGCGACCCGCAGATGCCGGCCCGGCAGGCGGGCGATGCATCGTTGTACAGCAGCGATTTTCTCGAGACGATCGACTGGGCGCTGAACCCGGACGAGCGGCTGCGCCCGCAATCGGCCAACGAATTCCTTTCCCGTCTGAGCGGCTTCACGTCGCAGGTGGTGGATACCGACCGCACCCGCACGCTGCCGGTCGGCCCGCGTTCGTCCCCGGCTTCACAACTGCCCGCGCAGTCTTTTTCGCACCCTTCCCAGCCGCCGTCTGATTCCGCGCCGCTGCACTCGGTGCCGCTCGATGCAGGTCAGTTGAAGGAAATCGAGAACGAGTTGGCCAAGCGCATCGGCCCGCTCGCCTCGGTGCTGGTCAAAAAAGCCGCCAAGCGGCACAGCAGCATCGATGCCATCGTCGATGCGGTGGCCGCCGAGATCGAGGACGACGCCGAACGGACCAAGTTCACCCGGCGCCTGCGCGGTGCCACCCAGCCGCCCTCCTCACCGGGCGCGACCGCGCTGGTGTCCACGCAGCTCGCCGCGACGCGCTTCGACATGGCGGTGCTGGAAAAGGCCGAAAAACGCCTCGCCCAATACATCGGCGCGCTGGCCCGGGTGGTGGTCAAGAAAGCGGCCATGAAGGCGCGCGACGAGAGCGAGCTGTATCTGCTGATCGCCGACCAGATCGAGGACCCGGCCGAGCGCAAGGCTTTTATCAAAAAGGCGATCTCGATTTCCGGGCGTTAAATCTCGTTGTTTGCCGCAGTGCGGCTCCACATTCGTTTTTTTTACTTGCCAAAACCCCATAACTGTATGAATATACAGTTATGGAACAGCAGGTCCCCCAACCGGCGCGTCGCCCGCTACCGGTGTTCATGCATCCGCGCATTTTTCGCATCGGCGAAGACCGGCGCGACGCGGACCCGGTGCGGCCTTCCGGCTTTGCCCAACTGGACCGCGAGTTGCCGGGCGGAGGCTGGCCGCAGGCCGGGCTGATCGAGGTCGGCTGCGATCAAAGCGGCATCGGCGAGCTTTCCCTGCTGCTGCACGGTGAGGCCCAGCCAGGGCATACCCTGTGGGTGTTGCCGGACAGCCTGCCGTGGATACCCTACGCGCCCGGCCTGGCCGCGCAGGGGGTGGCGCTGGCGCAGTTGGCCATCGTCCGCAGCCGCGACAATGAAGACAGCCTGTGGGCGGCCGAGCAGGCGCTGCGCAGCGGGGCCTGCCGCAGCGTGGTACTGTGGCTCAGCGGCAGCTATTGCAGCTCCCTGAGCCTGCGACGCTTGCAGCAGGCGGCCATGATGGGTGGCGCCGCTGTGTTTGCGATCCGTCCGCTCGTCGCCCTGGCCGCACCCTCGCCCGCCGTGCTGAGGCTGGGCCTGCACGCCGAGGCCGCCGGCGCCCTGCGGCTGGAATTGGTCAAGCGCCGCGGCCTGCCGGCGGGGAAATCGCTCACGCTGGTTCCGCGCAAGCTGCCCTGCCTGGATCGCGCCGGAGTGGTGACTACGTTGCCGGACCGCTGGCTGCAACGCATCCTATCCGGCGCCAGCGCCGCGCAACGCAAACGCGCCGCACTGCCGCAGAGTTGAACATGTTGTGGATTGCGCTGTACCTGCCGGGGCTGTCCTTGCAAGCGCATTGCCGCGGCGCGCTGGGGCAATTGCGCGATCTGCCGCTGGTGATCAGCGACGGGCCCGCCAACCGCCCGCTGGTGCACGCCGCCAATGGGCCCGCGCGCGCCGCCGGCATCGCCACCGCCATGCCGGTGAGCAGCGCACAGGCGCACGCCACCGAACTGGTGGTGGTCCCGCGCGAGCCGCAGCGCGAAACCGAGGCACTGCGCCAGATCGCGACTTGGCTCACGCAGTTCACGCCCATGGTTTGTTTTGAATCGGCCGGGGTATTGCTGGAGGTATCGACCTCGCTCACCCTGTTCGGCGGCATCGCGGCGCTGACGCAGCGCATCCGCGGCGGCGTGTTGGCGCTCAACTTCCAGCCGGCGATCGGCATTGCGCCCACGCCGCGCGCGGCCTATTTGCTGGCGCGTGCCTCGCACTACCATGCAGGCGTTCGTATGTGTCGCGAAGCCGGCCCGTTGCAGGAGCGCCTGACCGAGGTGCCGCTGGCCCTGTAC
>CAZCKI010000501.1:0-2686 GCA_964498815.1 uncultured Burkholderiales bacterium | reverse complement strand
AGGCCGCGCTGTTCGCGAGCCGCCTGCCAAATGCGCACCTCACCCTCACCGACTGGGGCATCGGCAACCAGATCGTAGTCGCAAGCGGCGGGAAAGCCCCTTTTGTCGAAGCGGCCTGGGCGATTCGCGACGCCAAGTCGGCAGCGGCGGTACTCGCCCATCGCGAACACGGCCGCAATAACTACTATATCGGCCGCCTGCCGGGCCGGGCCTCGATTGCGGACAATTGGCCGCGCGTGATCGAGGCCCTGCAGTCCACCGGGACCGGGTATTTGGTGATTCAGGATTTTCCCGATTACCGGGGCGAACCTTTTATCCGCATCCTGAAAATCGACGCGCCGTGAAGCCTGGCTGCACTGGCAACCGATGGTTACTTTGTCGAGTTGGCCGGTTCGCTGTTCGGCGAAGCCTTGTAGCTGAGATAACCAACGTGGCTGATGCCGATCAGGGTCAGAATGGTCTTGTCGAACGGCGGAAATGCGGGAAAATTCTTTGTGCCCAGCAAATCGAACACAGCCCACAACGCAAGGCCGTAGATCAACACGGAGATCGCCGTGAACAGCAACATTTGCACCTTGGAAAGGTCGATGTGCGCGAAATTGCCGGTCTCATCGCCCGTCACCATATCGGACCAGCGCGCCATCTCGGGCTTCAGATTGGCAACCAGAACGCCATTCTTGACGATATTGGTGGTTTCGGTTGCCTTTTGATCGGGCGTGCCGGACGTCTCGCTCAAGGTCTTTTGACGTTCGAATTGAACCGAATCGGGCTCCGCGCTGGCGCCCTTGTTGCTGAGGATCAGCGAAGCGCCCACCGAAGACGCCGCTGAAATCCCCATCAAGGCCCAGACCTCCTCGGGGATGGCAAATTTCAATGCATCCGCTCCCACGTGCAGATTCCAAAGTCCTGCGGCAAGAATGGCCGACACGATCAGAATGGTCCAGAGCACCATTTGCATACGGGACAGGCTGATCACATTGCGCCGGTCGATGAAAATCCCAGACCAGACACCGACGGCGTTATAGCCGAAGGCCATCAACGCGAACGCGGTCGACACCAGCGAAACCAGCCAGGCCCATTGCGGCCTGCCGTTGCTGACGTTCCACCAAATCAACCCGCCCCCCACCAGCAACAGCGCCAGCAAAGCCGCCCAACCCACCCTGCCCGTTCCTTTGGAATCGCTCATGTTTTTCTCCCTTTAAATCGAGTCAGCCTCATTCTCCGTACTGCCAGGTGCCCGCGTTTCATTCGGCGGCAAAAAACTCCGCGCACGTCCATTCGAGACCGGGACTGGCCACGAGTACCCATCCGGCCGCTGACGAACAAGCTGTCCAGCGATCGCCAGCATGTCCCTTTCGGGACAAAGGTAATCTTTTTACACCAGAATCGCGAAATAAAACACTACCTTGGCAGGTAGGAAATCATGCGCACGATTTCAATCGTTGTTCGTCGGCAATCCCGCCGCCACTCGCTTTGACACAATCCATAGATGGAAGCTTTTCTCGTATCGACCGGCGTGGTGTCGCTTGCGGAAATCGGCGACAAGACGCAATTGCTGGCATTCCTGTTGGCGGCACGCTTCGGCAAGCCGATCCCGATCGTCGCGGGCATCCTGTGCGCAACACTGGTCAATCACGGCGTAGCGGGAGCCTTGGGCGCCTGGATCACGTCGGCGGCAAGTCCCACGGCGATGCGCTGGGTGCTGGGTTTTTCCTTCCTGGGCATGGCCGCATGGACGCTGATTCCCGACGAGATCGAGGAAGAAGAAACACGGGCCGCAAGGCGATTCGGCGTGTTCGGCGCCACACTCATCACCTTTTTTCTGGCGGAGATGGGCGACAAGACGCAAATCGCCACCATTGCCCTGGCCGCACACTACGGCGCACCAGTGTGGGTGGTGCTCGGCACTACCGCAGGCATGCTGCTCGCGGATGTACCCGCGGTGATGGTCGGTCAGAAGTTCGCGGCGGTCATACCGATGGAGCTGGTACATCGCATTGCAGCGGGCGCCTTTGCCTTGATGGGCGCTCTGACGCTATTCGGCATCGACCGACTTTTCTAGGCGCCCCGCACTGCGGCTCACGCCTTCCAGTGCGGCGGATAGGTTTTCTGGAAATACGGCAGCCATTCGATGCGTCCCATCCACGCCTTCAACTTGGGCGGCAACAGCGACTGCAGGTCGTGCCCCGGCTTCCGGGAATCGACGCGACCGAGAAAGGCCACATACGGATACAAGGTGAAGTCGGCCGCACTCAACTGTTCACCGGCGAGATAGGTGTGGTTGAGCCAGTTTTCAATATGCGCAAGTTCCTTGCCGAGCGCTTCTTTCGCTTCGGCCACGACTTTGGGATCGGGCCCTTTCTCGCCGGAATAGAATACCTCCGTAACCAGCTTGTTGTTGAGCGGATCGACGTACGCAACAACCTCGGCAGCGCGGCGACGGGCGATGGCACGCGCGTGCATCTCTCGCGGCCACAATGGCGCGCCCTGATCGTGATAATGGTCTTCCAGGTAATCGACAATGGCCGAAGACTCGTACATGGCAAAGCCGTTGTCGAAGATCGCCGGCACTTTCTGGCGCGGGTTGATCGCGGTGAATTCTACGGATTTCAAGTCGTCGTTGTCGAATTGCATGCGCTTTGCCACATACGGCAACGCCTTGTGTTCCAGCGCCAGCCAGACCTTC
>CAZCKI010000500.1:0-2689 GCA_964498815.1 uncultured Burkholderiales bacterium | reverse complement strand
TCGCCACCGCCTCGGCGGCGGCATTGGAGAGATCGTCGACCGGCAGCACGATGACGTGGTTGCGCACACCGACGCGACCGTTGGCGCGGCGATAGCCCCAGAATTTTGTGGATTTGCTGATCATTGGTGAACTCTGTGAGGAGGGAGGAGAGAGAGGTGAGGAGGAAAGCTCGCTTTAACAAGCGGCGGCGTGATTCGGAGAGGGCTTTCCCCCTCACCCCTCACGCCTCTCCCCTCACCATCTTTTTGTCTTGATGTTGTGCACGTGCGCGTGTTCACCCGCCTTGATGGGGGCGACCACTTTGCCGATGTCGGTGCCGTATTTGAAGACGGTGTCGCCGACGGCCATATCCTTCAGCGCGATCTTGTGGCCGATCGGGATGTCCTGCAAGGCGCGGATGCCGATCTGCTTGTCGTCGTCCATGATCCAGGCGGTGAGCTCGGACCCGGCCTTGATGCCTTCCACCACGGCCACCGCCACCGTGTCTTTGGCTTCGTGCAATACGAAATGAATCATCGCGTTCCCCTCTATTGACGGGGAAATTGTCTCACACCTTAGGTCGTGGGAAACGTCGCGCGGGCTGACTCCTCCCTTTGCAAAAGGGAGGCCGGGAGGGATTCTCGGTGCGCGTGGCTCGCGCCCACTCCCCCTCAATCCCCCTTTTCCAAAGGGCAAAAAACCAATCCCCCTCAGTCCCCCTTTTCCAAAGGGGGAAGTGCCCAAAAGTCGAATGGTCTTGATGGATGCAGGGGCTGGCTAAAACTCGTATTCCAACTGCACCCGAAACGTGGAGTCGGGCGCCGCCTTGCTCGCGCCCACCAACCACGCCGCGTCGTAGCGCAGTGCACGTCGCCCACCCAGTGGAATCTTGCCGAATACGGCCGGGCCGATGCGGTGATTCTGCTCGTCGCGCGGCGCCCAGTGATTCCATTTGCCCATTTCACCAAAAGCCTGCACGCCGTATTCGAATTGCCGGCTCAAGCGGTACTTGGCCTGCATCTGGTAGTGAAACTCGGTGCTCTGCGGCTCGCTGTCCGCACCCACCCGTATATTGCGCTTCAGGAAAAAATTGGCGTTGAGCTGCACGCGATCGAATTCGGTCTGGAATAGCGGGCCGAAGCGCAATTCCCAACCTTCCACGCTGGCACTCGGCTTTTCGATTTCGAGAAACGCGCCGATGTCCACCGGGTACTTGCCGGTCTCGGTCAGCTGGAACTTGTTCTCCCACTCGAAAGCGTCGTACTTGGTGCGCTCTCCCGAGTCCTTCTTGTACTTGAGATACAGCTCGGTAAACCAGTACGGTGTGGCACCGTAGCCCCAGCCGAAAGTGCCGGCCGATTCGCGGCCTTCGCCATTGGCGAGCTTGCTGGTGCCGAACTTGGATTCGATCTCGTGTTCGCCGTATTCGACGGCGGGGACCTTCACGTAGTCTTCGGGACCGCCGGCGTGCGCGGTCGAGGACAGCGCCGCGCAAGCGCCGAGGACAGCTAGTGCAATTTTATTCATGAACGATTCAGGATTGGAAAAATCAAGGTTGCGGCGAAGGTTGCTTATTGCCCACCCAGCGCATACCGGCTGCGATCGCCAGCGCCACCGCCACGTAAAACACCACCTGTATCCCGGCCGGCTGCGCGTCGTAGCCCACCAGGCCGTGCAACAACGCACCGATCGGAGATTCGTTCGGCAACACGGCGGAAAGATCCCACAGAGGCGAAACCAGCGCCGGCAGCAAATCGGCCTGCGCCAAAAAGCGCGCCGCCTGCGCCGCCATGCCGGCTGCCAGCAGCAGCACCAGCGCCGAGGTCGCTGTGAAAAACCACTTGAGCGGAATCCGCAACAGGCCCTTGTACAAGGTGATGCCCACCGCCGCACCGCCGGCCACGCCGAGCAGGCCGCCCGCGATCATCTGCGCTACGCTGCTGGAACCGGACAGCGTGATGCCATAGAGAAACAGCACCGTCTCCGAACCTTCGCGCAACACCGCCACCGCGATCACCACCAGCAACACCGACAAGGTGCGGCTTCCTTCGCGAACCGCGCCGCCCAGCGACTTCGCCTCCGCCGCCATCGCGCGCCCATGGCTCGCCATCCAGATGTTGTGCCACGCCAGCATCAGCACCGCCACACCGAGGATCGAAGCGTTGAAAATCTCCTGCCCCAGCCCATCGGCCACCTGCGCGATGCGCTCCATGCCCGCCGCCACCAGCGCCGAGCCGATCAAACCCAGCACCACGCCGCCGCTCAGCCAGCGCCCGCGCAGCGGCACGCCGCGCGTCGCCGCGGCGATCACGCCGATGATGAGCGCGGCCTCCAGGGTTTCGCGAAAGACGATGAGCGCGGTGCCGAACATGTAGGTGTCCTATTCGGCCAGGACCACGCCCTTGGCGGTCTTTTCGTTGAATTCACCCACAAATGGGTACGATCCCGCTTTCAGCGGCCCGATGAAAATGCTGGCGGTCGATTTGCCAGAAATCACCTTCTCGCGATTGAGCGCATGACTGTCGAATTCCTCCGGCGTCGCGTCGCGGTTCTCGATCACCAGCTTCACCTTCTGGCCGGCCGGCACCTTCACGATCTCCGGGGTAAAGCGATGATTCTCGATCACCAGCTTCACCTCGAAATCCGCCGCCCACACGGCCAAGGGGCCGGCGGCGAGACTGAAAACGATTGCGGCGATGAACTTTTGCA
>CAZCKI010000499.1:0-2699 GCA_964498815.1 uncultured Burkholderiales bacterium | reverse complement strand
ACGCGCATGGCCTCGGTCTTGCCGTCGATTTTGGCGATGCCGAAGTACTGCTGCCCCGCCGAGGGCGCCCGATTGATGGGATTGCCGGCCGGCACGCTCACATAGCGGATTTCCGGGCCGAAGGTCTTGTCCAAAGGGTTGGGCCCGAAGGTGCCGGCATTCAGCGGGCCGGCGACGAATTCCCAGAAAGGGTGGAAATCGCTGAAGGCCGCGCGCACCGGGTTATAGTAGGTCGCCTGGGCGTAGTGCACATCGGCGGTGACCCAGACCAGATTGCGGATGCGCTCTCGTTTGACGAAGCGCAGCAGCTCGGCCAGCTCCAGCTCGCGGCCGCTGGGCGCACCGTCGTCGGCATTGGCCCAGGCCTCGTAGGTGCCGATGGGCCCCTTGGCATCGCGGTCTTCCACCACCAGCGACAGGGGCATATCGCTGGCGACGAGTTTCCAGGTGGCCTTCGATTTTTTCAGGGCGGCCTTCAGCCAGGCCATCTGCTCGCTGCCGAGGAATTTGGCCTCGTTGGCCTCGTCATCCTTGCCGGCCTGGCGGTTGCGTGAATTGGCACCGCGGTAGCTGCGTTCGTCGAGCATGAACACTTCCAGCGAAGGCCCCTGGGCAAAGGAACGATAGACGCGCTCGGGGTCGGGGCCGTTGAGGCGCATGGGGTTGTACTCGAACATGGCCTGCTTGGCACGCGCCGACAGCAGGTCGACGCTCTTCACCTGATAGCGTGGGTCGCCCAGTATCTGCCCCGGATACCAGTTGTCGTGCACTTCGTGATCGTCCCATTGCACCAGGAAGGGCACTTCGGCGGTGAAGCGGCGCTTGTTCGCGTCGAGAAAATTGTAGGCAAAATTGCCGCGAAACTCGGCCAGCGTCTCGGCGACCTTGGATTTTTCCGGCGTGACCAGGTTTTTCCAGAGGCTGCCATCGGGCAGCGTCAATTCGTTTTTCAGCGGCCCGTCGGCGTAGATCTGGTCGCCGCTATGGATGAAGAAGTCCGGCTTGAACTTGCGCATTTCCTCGTAGATGCGATAGCCGCCGAAGGCCTCGTTGATGCCGTAGCCCTGCCCGGCCTCGTCGCCGGAAAAGGCAAAGGTGATGTCGCGTTTTTTCGCCGAGGGTGTGAAAAAACGCCCCGCCACCGGCTCGCTCAGGGCGCGCGGATTTTCCAGGCTCCGGAACCGCACCTGGTAGTGGACATCGCGCCCTGGCAACAGGCCGGTGAGATCGAGGCGCGCGGTGAAATCGCCGGACTCCAAAGCAGCCGGACCAACGATGCGGCGCGCGTCCTTCATGGTTGGCTCGTAGGCCCAGTCCACGATCATGCGCGCGGGCCGGTCGGCGCGGCTCCAGACCATGCCGCGATCGGCCAGCACATCGCCGCTCATTACTCCGCAAGTCAGTTGCGGGCGATCGGCTTCGCTGGTGACGATGGCGGGCGGTGCGGCCTGGGCCAGGATGTCTTGCATGCGACCCAGCGTGGCAGCGCCGACCAGGGCGGCTGCGCCTTGCAGCAGGCGGCGGCGTTGGGGTGAAAGCTTGAGTGCGGACACAGGACTCTCCCGATTACTCAGGCACGCATGGTCGGCGTGACCGTGCCGTCTTCCACGCGCACCGCTTTTGCCAGACGCAGCTCCTTCAGCATGGTCTCGGCCAGGGCCGTTTCATCCATGCCTAGATAGTCGCGACACATCTGACCGTAGACCGGCACCGTGCGCAAATAGCCGGGCACGTCGGCAACTTGCATGGCGCCCCGGTCGAGCAGGGCGAACACGAACAGGCCTTTGACGACATGGCGTGCATTTTTCGCCGGTTCTCGCGCGAATGCCAGCAATTTCGCGCGGGCATGGTCCAGCGACGGGGCCAGCTCGGCGAACGGTGCGCCGTGACCGGGAACGATGAGCCTGGGCGCGAGCTGCGCTATCGTGTCCAGCGTCGCCAGCGCGGTGTCGATGAACAGGTTTCGCCCCGACATCGCATCGACCTGCGGCCAGACAAAGCCCATGCCGCGCTGCCACAGGGCGTCACCGGTGATGAGCACACCCGTCTCCTCGGCGTGGTACATCAGCGCATCCATATCGTGGCCGGGCGCGGCAACGGCTCGCCATTCGAGCCCGCCGGCGATGAAGGTATCGCCGGTACCGAAAGTGTCGTCGAAACCGAATTCCTCGGCGTACTGGTCCATTTGCTCGGACCAGCAACTTTGCTCGGTCCAAGGCACCACGTGCCGCACTTCTCCCTGCGGAATCGTCACGCGACAGCCGTATCGCTCGCGCAAGGCGCAATTGCCGCCCATGTGATCGCTGTGGCAGTGGGTATTGATGAGCCAGTGCAGCGGTTGTCCGGCCAGCGCTTCGTTGACCGCATGCAGGGTCACCTGTGCGTGTCGACCGTAGCCGCTGTCGATCAGCACGTTATGGCCTGCGCCGGCAAGAACGATCTGGTTGCAATTGAGCCAGCCGCGTTCAATGACGGTCAGCGCGGGCGAGAGGCGGTGAAAGATCGCGGACATGTCGTCTGGCTTGGAAGCGGAATGGAAAAAGCGAGGTCGATGGTAGCACCCCGGCTATAATTTCGGCTTCATCAAATTTACCGCGGCCTTCACTCTTCCCTATGCAAATCGCTAATCACACCTTCCTTATTTCCGGCGGCGGTTCCGGCCTAGGCGCCGCTACCGCCCGTCTATTGGTCGCCAACGG
>CAZCKI010000498.1:0-2702 GCA_964498815.1 uncultured Burkholderiales bacterium | reverse complement strand
TACATCACCCGCTTCGGCTTCGATCCGAAACTGCATCCCGCCTACCTGACCATGGCGCTCGGCGCGGGCGCGGCGACGCCGATCCAGATGGCGGGCGCCTATTCGATCTTCGCCAATGGCGGTTTTCGCGTCAAACCCTACTTCATCAGCAAGATTACCGACGACAAGGGCGGCGTGCTGTTCGAAGCGAGTCCCGAGCTCGCGGGCGACGTTCAGGGACAGAAAAACGCCGAGCGCGTCATCGACCCCCGCAACGCCTTCATCATGAATAGCCTGATGCGCGACGTGGTGCGCTACGGCACCGCAGCCAGGGCGATGTCGTTGGGCCGCAACGACTTGGCCGGCAAAACCGGCACCACCAACGACAACGTCGATTCCTGGTTTGCCGGCTTCAACCCCGGGCTGGTGGCGATCACCTGGATCGGTTTCGACAATCCCACCGGCCTTGGCAACAACGAAACCGGCGGCTTCGCGGCGCTGCCGATCTGGATGGGCTATATGGCGCACGCTCTCAAGGGCGTTCCGGAAGCGCCGTTCGAACCCCCGCCGGGGGTGGTGGCTATCGCCCTCAATGGCGTTACCGGCAAGGATGGCAAGCAGCTCTACGAATTTGTCTACGCCGAAAACTCGAGTTCCGTAAGCGAGGGCCCCGCCAGCCTGCGCGAAGCCAACCGGCCATCGGAAGAAGTCAAAAATCAGATCTTCTAGTGTCGGGGGTAGTAACTTGCCGCAGAGTAAGAATCAAAGGCTCAACACAGAGACACAGAGTACACAGAGGCCACAGAGCAAACCTATGAATTTCGAAGACGCTCTGTGTGTTCTCTGTGCCCTCTGTGGTTCAAAGCCTTTTTCGGAAATCGGAACCGGGGTGGCGAGGTCCTGATGTCCCACCGTGGCCGCAACGCCCAGCGCACCCGCGTGGCACAAGTTGCCGCCGGCTTGATCGCCGACGGGCTGACCGATTATCACGCCGCCAAGCACAAGGCGGCACAGCAACTGGGGCTGGACGATCGCGTTGCATTGCCGGATAACCAGGAAATCGAACAGGCGCTGCGCGAACACCTGGCACTATTTCAGCGCGATTCGCAGCCGCAGGCGCTGCAAGCCCTGCGCGAAACCGCGCTACGCGCCCTGCGCCGACTGCAGGTCTTCTCGCCGTGGCTGACCGGCGCCGTGCTGAACGGAACCGCCAATCAATTCAGTGAAATCGAATTGGAATTGATCGGCGTGGAAGCGAAGGAATTCGAGTTGTTCCTGTTGAACAATGGCGTCGAGTTTCGAATTCACGAGGAGCGTGCACCCGCAGCCGAACACCATGCGTTGCGCTACCACTGCGATTTCGAGCAACTGCCCCTCGTCATAACGCTCTACGACAACCACACGCAACGACAGGCGCTACACCCGCGCGGCAGCGTGCGGCACGAACGTGCGCAACTGGCGGAAGCGGAGAAACGCTTCCTGGAAGAACCGCTGTCACACTAAGGCGAGGTATTACCGTTTGTTCAACAGGCGCGCGGCATCGAGGGCGAAGTAGGTCAGGATGCCGTCTGCCCCTGCGCGCTTGAACGCCATCAGCGATTCCATCATGCAGCCGTCGTTGTCGAGCCAGCCGTTATGCACGGCAGCCTTCAACATCGCGTATTCGCCCGACACCTGATAGACAAAGGTGGGCGCGCCGAATGTGTCCTTGCAGCGCCGCACGATGTCGAGGTAGGGCATGCCGGGCTTCACCATCACCATGTCGGCACCCTCCTGCAGGTCGAGCGCGATTTCGCGCAGCGCTTCGTCGGAATTGCCGGGGTCCATCTGGTAATTCTTCTTGTCGCTTTTTCCCAGGTTGCCGGCCGAGCCGACCGCTTCGCGAAACGGCCCGTAGAAGTAGCTCGCGTACTTGGCCGCGTACGCCATGATCGCGGTATGGATAAAGTTCTTGCTGTCGAGTGCCGCACGGATGCGGCCGATGCGGCCGTCCATCATGTCGGAGGGCGCCACGATGTCCACCCCTGCCGCGGCCTGCGTCAACGCCTGCTGTTCGAGAATCGCCACCGTTTCGTCGTTGAGGATGTAGCCGGCCTCGTCGATCACGCCGTCCTGGCCGTGCGAGGTGTACGGGTCGAGCGCCACATCGCACACGATGCCGAGTTCGGGAAAGCGCTTTTTCAGTTCGCGCACCGCGCGCGGCACCAGGCCGTCCGCGTTGTACGCTTCCTCACCGCCCGGCGTTTTCTTCGCGGCATCGATCACCGGGAACAGCGCCACCGCCGGAATCTTCAGCGCGAGCGCCTGTTCGCACACCGGATACAGGAAATCCAGCGACATACGCTCGATGCCGGGCATCGAGCCCACCGCATGCCGCTGGCTTTTGCCGTCGAGCAGGAACATCGGGTAAATGAAATCGCTCGCTGAAAGCGACGACTCGCGCACCATGTCGCGCAAAAATCCGCTGCGGCGCAAACGGCGCATGCGTCTCTGGGGGAAGTTTCCAAGGTTATTCATATTGCAAAAACCCTATGCAGAATGTGTGTAACGACGCACTTGTGTAACCAAATGTTAAGGGTGGGCAGGGCAGTTGAACTTTTGCTTTGCACCACCATCTTATCGTATGAGGGCTCAGCCCCTCCCCGCTTCTCCTCCCTGAGCGGGGCCTTAACCCCTGTTAAGGCGTTTCAAGGGCCCGGACTGTTGTCCGGGCCCTTTCTTTT
>CAZCKI010000497.1:0-2707 GCA_964498815.1 uncultured Burkholderiales bacterium | reverse complement strand
GATCTCGGGTGCGTCGGCGTTGACTTCGTCGTCCGGCACTTCGCGCATCGATTCGTCGAGCGCACGCCGGATCAGTTCGATGGCGTGATCGACGTCGAACGGTTTGGTGAGGTATTCGAAGGCGCCGCCCTGGAAGGCGGCCACGGCGCTGTCGAGGTCCGAATACGCGGTCATGATGATGATCGGCGTGGCCGGCAGCTTGGCCTTCAGCTTTTGCATGAATTCGAGGCCCGAGGGACCCGGCATGCGGATATCGCTGATCACCATCTGCGGCACCGCGTCTTCGAGCGCATCGATGGCGTCGTGCGCCGAGGAAAAGGTGCGATAGGCGATGCTTTCGCGCGACAGCGCTTTTTCCAGCACCCAGCGGATGCTCTTGTCGTCGTCGATGATCCAGACCGGTTTCATCATGGCGCAGTTGCCGGTGGGGAAGCCAATACCGACTCGCGCACCGGCAGCAAGACGCTGAAGCGCGTGTCGCCGGGGATGCTTTCGAATTCGATGATGCCGTGGTGCTGGTTGATGAAATTCTGCGCTAGCGACAAGCCGACGCCGGTGCCGCCTTCGCGCCCCGTCACCAGCGGGTAGAAAATCCGGTCGGAGAGCTCCGGCGGGACACCCGGCCCGTTGTCGCCGATTTCGATCATGATGGCGTAGCGGTAGCGCTGGCGCGCCAGCGTCACCTGGCGGGCGATGCGGGTGCTGAGGCGGATTTCGCCGCGGCCTTCCATCGCCTGGGCGGCGTTGCGGGTGATATTGAGCAGCGCCTGGATCAGCTGCTCCTTGTCGCCGGTCAAATCGGGGAGACTGGTGTCGTAGTCGCGGTGCACGCTGACGCCGTCCGGAAATTCGGCCAGGATCAGCATGCGCACCCGCTCCAGCACTTCGTGAATATTGAGCTGCGAGATCTGCGGCAGGCGGTGCGGTGTCAGCAGCCGGTCCATCAACGCCTGCAGGCGGTCGGCCTCGTTGACGATCACCTGCGTGTATTCCTTGAGATCGGTGCCTTCCACATCCGGTAGTTCGCGCTCGAGTAATTGCGCCGAACCGCGGATGCCGCCCAGCGGGTTCTTGATCTCGTGGGCGAGATTGCGGATCAGTTCGCGGTTGAGCTGTTGCTGTTCGAGGATCTTTTCCTCGCGGGCGATTTTCATCTGCTGGTCGAGGGGATGAAACTCGATCACGATGCGATCGCCCTCGGCCGGCGCCGCCACGCAGCCCAGGTGCAGGGCCGCGGCCCCGGGCAGGTCGAGGGTCAATTCGTTCTCGTTGAAGCCGGCGTTGTTCCTGACGACCTGGTCGAGGATGGCGAACAAGGCATCGTTACCGGCCAGCGTGCGCTTCAGCGACAGGCCGCAGGCGCTCTTCTGGCTGAAGGCAAACAGGTTTTCGGCGGCGGGATTGGCGTACATGAGGATAAGCGCGCGATCGACGATCAACACGGCGGTCGAGAGCAGGTCGAGGCCGCTGTATTGAGGAGGTGGAGAGTTGAGGTTCATCGTTAAAAGCAATTTCGGTGCCACCGGACCATTGTAGTCGCGACGCATGCAAATAAAAAAACGCCGGAAGTGTTTGGGCTTCCGGCGTTCAAATTTCGATCGGCAAGCGATCGAAAGGAGTAAGGGTGGAGGGGAAGGATCAGTTGGACGACGATACGCGGGTAGCCTCGGCGCGCGCGCGCAGGCGGGCGAGATTGTCCTCGTGCATGGTGATTTCGTCCTGCAACTGGCGAATGCGTTCGAAATGGCGCTCGATCATTTGGCGCACCTCCTTGGTCATCTGCGGCTTGCCGGTTGCGGCTGCCGATTCTGCGGAAGTGGCGTGTATCGCGCGCAGGGCGCGAATATTTTCGCTGCGCCCCTGCTCTTCCTCGAGCTGGGCCTGTGCTCCTGCCAACAGCCTTTCCACGCGTTCTTCTTCCTCTTGCCGCAGGCTTGCCCGCACTTCGTCGCGGCGCGCTTGCGAAACCGCTTCCATCGCGGCCACCTTGAAAGCTGTCGCGGAGCTTGCGGTCGTTACTGCGGGAATTTGCGTCAAGGTCGCTTGCGGCGCCGGGGCAATCGCTGCGGCAGCCGCTGCAGGCGCGGGTGCGGGTATCGGTGCGGGAATCGGAATCGCGGTGATCGCGGCCGGCGGCAGCGGAGTCGCGATCGGCGGCGATACCGGAGTCACGATGGCAACCGCCTGCGGCACCGGTGTCACGGTGGCGACTGCCTGCTTGGGTACAGTCTGCAACGAACCCGAGGGCGTCGACGGAATCACGGTGATCGGTTCCAGTTCGATCTTCACGCCACCTTTCAGCGGGGTGTTCGAATAGGTAACACGCCCCTGGTCGTCGATCAATTTGTAGACGATGGTTTCGGCGAGGGCCGGCAGCGAAAACGACGCCGCAACCAGCACGGCGAGGGTACCGATGGAGCGTGGACCGTTCGTTTTCGGAAGAACATTCATAGCCGATTGCCGATGTTCCGGTCGCAAGACCTGGGTCGATCAGCATACGACTCGGAAAATTCTTTTTCAACTCAATGGGTTGTGTGTTCAATGGGGCTGACCACCATAGGTGGGTTTTTGCCTTCCGGACGAGCGCTTGCCGGCGCCATAATGAAAAGGGGGCGGCTGTTCGCCGCCCCCACAGTGGCTTTGCGTACCTTATCAGGCCGAGTAATACATATCGTATTCGACCGGATGCGTGGTCATGCGGAAGCGC
>CAZCKI010000496.1:0-2708 GCA_964498815.1 uncultured Burkholderiales bacterium | reverse complement strand
TGCGCTTTCACGGCCAGGCGATCGACGTGGTGCGGCGCATTCTCAGCGGCAAGCGCAACGCCAAGTGGATCCACACGCTCGGAAATCCGCGCTTCGACGCGGCCGGCAAGCTGGCGGGATACCACGGCGTGAGCCGCGACATCACCCAGCAGAAAAGCGCCGAAACACGGCTGGCCGAGAGCGAGCAAAAATACCGCCTCATTACCGAAAGCATGCGCGACATCGTCGCCATCTACGATGTCGACAGCTCGCTGGTGTTCGCGACCCCCTCCCTTACCAGCACGCTGGGCTACACGGTCGAGGAATCGATCGGCCGCAGGGCGGCTGCTTCCATCCACCGTGACGATTACGCGCACGTGCGCGCCGCCCTCAAGGCGATGATTGCCGGTAACTCGGAGGCCGCCAACGTCTGGTTTCGCTATCCGCACGCGGCCGGCCACTGGGTGTGGCTGGAATCGGTGGTGGTGCCGCTGCGCAACGACAAGGGACGTATCGAACACTTTCAGGCCACCACCCGCGAGATCACCTTGCGTAAGCAAGCCGAGCTTGCGCTGCGCGCGTCCGAAGAGCGCTTTCGCAGCCTGACCGAACTGTCCTCCGACTGGTACTGGGAACAGGACGCGCAGTATCGATTTACGTTCATGTCGCGCGATCACTTCCGCTGGACGCAAAAGACCCGCGAACAATTGCTGGGCCGCACCCGCTGGGAACACTATCCCGACGCGCTCACCGCCGAGGAATGGGTGGCGCATCGCGCCGATCTCGATGCCAGGCGGCCCTTTTACAATCTGATCAGCAAAGTGGTCGATCCGGACACCGGCAACATTACCGGATACTCCTCCCTGAGCGGCCAGCCGGTATTCGGCGAACACGGGGAATTCGTCGGCTATCGTGGCACCGGCCAGGACATCACCGCGCGCAAATTCGCCGAGGAGGCGCTGGCGCGCCGCACTCGCGAGTTGGCGTTGTCCAACAAGTGGCTGGAGGAAGAGGCGCGCGAGCGCCAGTTGCTGGAAAGAAATTTCCTGATGGCGATCGAGATGGAATTGGCGCAGGTCGGACTCGAGTTGCACGACGACCTCGGCCAGGATCTGACCGGCATCGCGCTCCTGACCAAGACGCTGGAAAAACGCCTGGCCGAGGCCGGCATCGGCGCCAGCGCGGATGCGGCGCGCATTTCCGAGTTGACCAATCGCGCTATCCAGCACACGCGCATGATTTCGCACGGGCTGTCCCCCTATATCTGGGGCTCGGAGGGCCTGGTGGCGGCGCTGGCCCAGCTCGCCAACGACATCGACAGCCTCGGTGACGTGCGCTGCGAAGCCACCCTCGACAAGGAAATCGAGATCAGCGAGGAAGTGGTGGCGCGCAACCTCTACCGCATCGCCCAGGAGTCGGTCAACAACGCCTTGAAGCACGGCCACGCCAAGCGCATCGGCATCACGCTTTCGCAGCGCGGCCACAATATTTCGCTGACCGTCGTCGACGATGGCATCGGCCACGCCGCGCGCTCGCCCGACGACAACGCCGAAGTGAAGTTCCACAGCATCCGCCATCGCGCCAATTCGATCAACGCCAAATTGAGCATCCGCCGCGGCCGCCGCGGCGGCACGGTGGTGCGCGTGGTCTGCGCGCAACGCACCGACGCAACCCGATCCGTACCTTCACTGGAGAAAGCCGAATGAAATCGAAAATCATGGTGGTCGACGACCACACCATCGTCCTGCACGGCCTCGCGCAGTTGATCAACAACGAGCCCGACCTGGAAGTGACCCTGACGGCGGAATCAGCCGAAAAAGCGATGGAGGTGCTGGCAAGCAGCGAATTGCCCGACATGGTCATCACCGACATTTCGCTGCCGGGCTTGAGCGGCCTGGAACTCACCAAGAAACTGCAGGCGAGCCACGCCGCGCTGCCGGTGCTGGTGCTGTCGATGCACGACGAGATGGTGCACGGCGAGCGCGCGTTTCGCGCCGGCGCACGCGGCTATCTCACCAAGCAGGAGGCCACGGAAAAGGTGATCGTCGCCATCCGCAAGATCCTGGCCGGCGACGTCTATCTCAGCGACCGCATGCAGGCGGTGCTGCTGCAAAAGGTCAGCGGTACGCAAAAGAACACCATGGTGTCGGTGCTCTCGCACCTCACCGACCGCGAGTTCGAAATCTTCCGCCTGATCGGCCTCGGCATGGGCTCCAGCGAAATCGCCACCAAGCTCTCGCGCAGCGTAAAAACCATCGAAGCGCACCGCGCCAACCTGAAGCAGAAACTGGGGCTACGCAACGCGATCGAGTTGAATCGCTTTGCGGCGAATTGGGCGGATCGGGAGCGGGTGTAATTAGCCTGTAGCCGACTTTCGTTTGTCCCGCCAAATTGACTGATGAACCATGACGCATTCTCGAGAACAATGGGTAAATCTCTACTTATCTGCCCTAAAAAAGCCGAGCAAAGACCTTGTGCTCCCTGCCAACTTCCTGGACAAAGAACTTGCGGGTCTGGGAATGAGTCGGGATGAAATACGGGGTGGCATCGCAAGGCTATTGCTCACACCCTCGAATAACGCTGACGATGGTTTTGTCGAAGCAGCGTTAGCCATCCTAGGTAAAGTAGGCCCGCCAACCAATTTTGTCGAAATACTCTGCGTACTCATTCTTGACGAGAGCCATAGCCGTCACGAGGACATAGCTTTAGAGCTTCAGATGGCTGGAGAC
>CAZCKI010000495.1:0-2710 GCA_964498815.1 uncultured Burkholderiales bacterium | reverse complement strand
GTGCGGAACACGTCGCGTACCAGGCCCTTGTTCTTGTGCATGTGAAAAGTGCGACCGTCGGCGGTGACGATGCCGGCGGCATCCTGTCCGCGGTGCTGCAGCACGGTGAGGCTGTCGTACAGAAGCTGGTTGACCGGGCTTTTTGAGACGATGCCGACGATTCCGCACATACAGGACTCCGCTATGCCTTGTGTAAGTCGGAAATACGATAGTGAATTCGCGCCGCGATGCCGTCCGGCAACACGTTCCTGGCATAGAGTGCGGCGATCTCCAGCCAGTGCGTGCTGGCCGCCGCTCGCCACATCGGCGACTGCGGAATCTTGGTGAGGCCCGCAACCCAGGTCAAGGCCAGCAGCACCAGCAGGCCGCGCAGGAATCCGATCACGCCGCCCAGCACCCGGTCGAAGGGACCGAGGCCCAGCTTGTGCGCCCAGCCGGACAACAGGCTCGCCAATAGCGAGACCAGGGCCATCACGATCAGGAAGATCACCAGCCAGGCAACGATCAGCCGTAAGGCGGGGTCCACCGCCCATTCGCTGAACTGCCGGGCAAGATCGCCGGCATAGGCGTGCGCCACAATAAATGCGAGCACCCAGCCCGCCATATTCAACACTTCGCGAATCGCGCCGCGCCAGCAACCGACTATCACCGATAACACCAGCAGCGCGACAATGGCGTAATCGAGTTCGTTCATGGCTTCAGGGGCACGATTTTCCCGTCCAGGCCGGCCAGCTTGACCTCGGCCAGCGCTGCGTCCGCCTGGGCGCGATCGGCGTACGGACCTACGCGGACGCGTGTCACCTTGCCGCCGCTGATGGCGAGGGTATCGACACTGACCGGCAATTTCTGTTCTTTCAACTTCGATACCACCAATTTGGCGTTATCGGCGTCGCGATAGGCGCCGATCTGTACCGCGAATGCGGCCTTGCCCACCGCAGGTGCCCGGGCAGCAGGCGCCGTCTTCGGCGCAGGCGTGGGTTTGGCCGCGGGCGCCGGTTTCGTCGCTGGTGCCGTTTTTTCGGTGGCCGCGGGCTTGGCGGGTTCGGTTGTGACGGGCTTGTCCGAAGCGACGGTATCGCCCGCCGATTGCGGGGCCGCCGCCGGGGTTTGCGTGGACGCCGGGGGAGGCGGATTGGCGGGCGCCGGCAGCGGCGGCAGGCGATCCTTGTCCGGCAATTGAATCGAAATGGCCTGCTGGCCCTGCACATCGCGCTTGGGTTCGGAATCGAACACCATCGGCAAAAACACGATGGCCAGCAGCGCCAGCGTGGCCGCGCCGATCAGGCGCCGGCGACCGCGCCGCTTCAGTTCCAGTTCGGCGGCGGAGATTTCGGTCGTTTTGGTGGCAGCCATGGTTCCGTCAGGGTGAAAAACCAGCCGTTCCGGCCGGCGGGGTGGGCATCACGAAGGTTTCAGTTGGTTCAAAACATCCGCTACGGTGTGGAAGGAGCCGAAAGTCAAAATTCTATCATTCTGCCCGGCTCTTTCCCGCGCCGCAGCATATGCCTGTGCAATCGAACTATGCAGGCTGAACCTGCCCTGCAAACCGCGCGCCGCCAGCTTTTCGGCGATCAGGGCCGCTGAGGCGCCGCGCTCCACCGGCAAGCCCGCCACGAACCAATGGTCGATGCGGTCCTGGATGATGGCGATCACCGCGTCGATATCCTTGTCCTTCATCATGCCGAACACGGCGTAGGTATTCTGGAAAAAACCCATATTGCCCAGCGCATCGTGCAGCGCGCGCACGGCGTGCGGATTGTGGGCCACGTCGAGCACAACGGTCGGCAGGCCCGGCAGCACCTGCATGCGCCCCGGCCATTCGACTTCCAGTAAGCCGCGTTTGATGTGTCCAAGCGACACGGGAATGCGCTCCGCGAGCGAAACCAGTGCCACCAGCGCGGCAGCGGCGTTGCGCAATTGGTAGTCGCCGCGCAATGCCGGAAAAGGCAGGGATGATCGCGAAAAATCCAGGCCCTGCAGGGTGCCGGTCAATTGCCACTGCAATTCGCTGCGCGTAAACCGATAGTTGCGCCCGAGCAGGATGAGTTGAGCCCCGATCTCCCCCGCATGGGCCACCAGCGAGGCGGGGGCATCGCGGTCGGCGAATATTGCCGGCCGGCCCGGACGATAAATGTGCGCCTTCTCCCAGCCGATTTTCTCCCGGGTGTCCCCCAGGAAATTCTGATGGTCGAGATCGACGCTGGCGATGACCGCCGCATCCGCATCGACGATGTTCACCGCGTCGAGCCGGCCACCCAGCCCCACTTCCAGGATACCGACCTCGACTTTTTTCTCGGCAAAAATCCACAGCGCCGACAAGGTGCCGAATTCGAAATAGGTGAGCGGCACCGGCTCGGGCGACACGCGTGCCTGCTCGGCTGCGGCGAAGGAAGCCATCAGTAGTTCATCGTCGGCCTCCGCTGTGTTCAGACGCACGCGCTCGTTGTAGCGCAGCAGGTGCGGCGACGTATAAAAGCCGGTGCGATAACCGGCAACGTGCAGGATCGATTCGAGCATGGCGCAGGTCGAGCCCTTGCCGTTGGTGCCGCCTACGGTGATGTTGAGCGGCGCCTGCGGACTGCCCATGCGCTGCCAGACGGCACGCACGCGCTCGAGACCCATGACGATTTCCGCATGATGCTGGCGTGAAATATGGTCGAGCCAGTCGTCCAGGGTCCGCGGGAGAGTCATAGACGGCGCCAATTTGCGA
>CAZCKI010000494.1:0-2720 GCA_964498815.1 uncultured Burkholderiales bacterium | reverse complement strand
GAAGGCCGCCACGAAGAGTTCCCACAGCGCTCGCTTGCGGGCGACTGCCCGATGCCCGGCCTCCTGCGCGGCGTCGGCGGGAAAGGCCTGCACGCCCACCTTGGTGATGGCCGACAGTATTTCCGATAGCGGTATCGCGTCGCGCCGCCAGCGGACCTGCGCGCGGTGGGTCGCGTAGTTGACGCTGGCCGCAAGCACACCGTCGAGCGCCAGCAGTCGCCGCTCGACCAGCCATGCGCACGCCGCGCAACTGAGCCCTTCCAGCGCAAGCAATGCGACCGCGCCCTGTTCGCCGTCATCGGCGACATAGCGCTCGCGCACGCCGGCCAGGTCGTACCGTTGCAGCATTTGCAAGGAATCCGTAACGGTTTGTACAGGGCTGTCCGGATAGGCGGTGCGATCGCGGTAGTAGCCGGCCAGTCCGGCATTGAGAATGGTCGAGGCCACCGCCGCACAACCGGCACAGCAGAGGTGGCGGGGGCGTCCGTCAAATAGCAGTTCAAAATGGACACCGACCGGGACATCGATGCCGCAGTGGAAGCAGGACTCGGCTGCCGCCGCGACCGGCCCATCCGTGGTAACGCTGTTCACGGCGCCGCCCGATAGAGGCCCATGTCCCGGCACAGGCTCACCAAACCGGACCACGAATCATGGCTGGGCATGCGCAACAGGCCGAAAATTCCCAAGCTGATGATGAGTGTGCCGGCAATGATGCGAATGGCGGGCTTGCGCAGGATCGCCGTGCCGTGCTCTGCGGCCGATCCCACCAGGAACAGGGCGGGCATGGTGCCGATGCCGAACGCCAGCATCACGGCGGCACCGCCGGCGGGCGAGCCGGCGGTCATGGCGGTGAGCAGCATGCTGTAAATCATCCCGCACGGCAGGCAACCCCAGAATGTGCCCAGCACAAAGGCGCGCCACGGCGATTCCACGGGGAGCATTTGTACCGCCAACGGCTGCACCTTCTTCCAAAGTCTCGCACCGCCCCGTTCTAGTACGGCAAGCGGCTGCAAGAGGCCGCTCAGGTGGATGCCGAGCAGGATCATCAGGAGTTGTGCCGCCAGGTACAACGATTCGCGAAGGATGTAGCCGCCGCCGATGGCAATACCGGCGGCCGATACACCGCCGGCCAGCGCGCCCAAGGCCGCATAGGTGGCAATGCGGCCACCATTGAATGCGAACTGCCGGGCGACGCCACTGGTGGCGGCATTCGTGCGAATCGGTATGCGCGACACGGTCGCGCCGCGCTGCCACGCTAGGCTTGCGACTATCCCGCCGCACATGCCCACGCAATGGATGCTGCCGATCAGGCCGGTGACCAATGCGGCCAGTGTGACGGCGCCGGCCGACACTAGATCACCTTGGAAAACCGGGCGCGCGCCGCTCCCATGCGCAGATGCTTGTCGAACACCATTGCGATCACCCGCACCAGCAGACGTCCGCGCGGCGTGACGTTGATCCAGTCGCCGACGATTTCGATCAGGCCGTCGTGTTCCAGCTCCAGCAGGTCGGGCCATTCCGCGTCGAAGTATTCACGGAAGCGGATCAGGTGCGCGATCTCGATCGATTGCATCGACAGCTCGAAATGGCACATCAGCGACTGGATGACGTTGCGGCGAATCACATCGTCGGAGGTCAATTCGATGCCGCGCAGTATCGGCAACTGGCCCTGGTCGATGCGATCGTAATATTCGTCCAGCGCCTTTACGTTTTGACAGTAGGTGGTACCCACCTTGCTGATGGCCGAGACGCCGAAGGCGACCAGGTCGGAATCCGGCTGCGTCGAGTAGCCCTGGAAATTCCGGTGCAGTCGCGATTGCCTGGCCGCCACCGCCAATTCGTCGTGGGGCAGGGCAAAATGATCCATGCCGATGTATACGTAGCCGGCGGCGGTGAGCTTGCGAATCGCCAGCGCCATGATGTCCAGCTTCACTTCCGGGCTGGGCAAATCGGCTTCAACGATCTGCCGCTGCGTTTTGAAGGTGCTTGGCAGGTGCGCATACGAATACAGGGCAATGCGATCCGGCTTGAGGCCGATGATCCGGTCCAGGGTGCGGTTGAAACCGATCACGTTCTGCTTCGGCAGGCCGTAAATCAGATCGACATTCAGTGATGTCACGCCGTTCTTGCGGGCGGCGGCTATGGCGGCTGCTGTCAATTCCTCGCTTTGCAGGCGGTTGACTGCCAGTTGCACGGCGGGATCGAAGTCCTGGATGCCCATGCTCATGCGGTTGAAGCCCAATTCGCCCAACACGGCCAGCTTTTCACTGTCTACTGTGCGCGGGTCGATCTCGACGGCATATTCGCCGGGGAGCAGCTCAAAGTATTTCGACACCGACTTCATCAGCTGGCGTAATTCTTCGCTGGACAGGAAGGTCGGCGTACCACCTCCCAGGTGCAGTTGCTCGACCTTGCGCGGCCCGGTCAGGGATTCGGCGACCAGGGCGAATTCTCGCTCCAGATAGCGCAGGTACTTGGCCGCGCGACCGTGATTCTTGGTGATGACCTTGTTGCAGCCGCAGTAGTAACAGACGGTCGCGCAAAAGGGCAGGTGGATATACAGCGACAGAGGCGTGCGCAGCCCGGAGAAACTACGCCCGGCAAGCGCCGCCTTGTACTGTTCGGGCCCGAACGCCTCGACGAAGCGGTCGGCCGTCGGGTAGGACGTATAACGGGGACCCGGCCGGTCCAGGCGTTGGATCAGCGCGGGGTCCACCACC
>CAZCKI010000493.1:0-2721 GCA_964498815.1 uncultured Burkholderiales bacterium | reverse complement strand
CGACCAGATAGGGCCATTCGTGGATGTCGAGGCCGATGCCGTGGCCGGTGCGGTGCGGCAAGCCCGGCAACTGGTAGTCGGGGCCGAAGCCGCTGGCGGCCAGCGATTTGCGGGCGGCGATATCGACTTCCTTGCAGGGCACGCCGAGTTGGGCGACGGTGAAGGCCGCCGCCTGCGCGGCTTTTTCGGCGTCCCACACGGCGCGCTGGCGCGCGTTCGGTTCGCCGAACACATAGGTGCGGGTGATATCGGAGATATAGCCTTCGACCTGGCAGCCGGTGTCGATCAGCACCATGTCGCCGGTCTTCAGGGTTTGCGGGTCCTTGACGCCGTGCGGGAAGGCGGTGGCAGGCCCAAACAGCACGATGCAGAAGTACGAGCCTGACGATCCCACTTTTTTGTGCGCTTCGTGGATGAAGGCTGTTACTTCTGTCGTGACGATACCTTCGCGCATGATGCTGGCAGCGGCCTTGTGCACTTCCAGTGTCATGTCCTTGGCGCGTTGCATGAGGGCGATTTCGTTGGCGGATTTTTGCGTGCGGCAGTGCGCGGTGACCGGCTTGGCGTTGATGATCTGGTAACCTGCAGCCAGTTGCGAAATGCCGTCGACGATGAAAAAGGGCGCGTCCTCGCTGATGCCGATGCGCGACGATACGGCGTTGGGCTTCATGCCCATTTGCGCCAGCGTGTCGATAAACAAACGATAGGGGCTCTCGTGCTCGTGCCAGGTGCGCACCTCGCCCTCGATCACCATGTAATCGCGCAGGGTGTTCTGCTCGAAGTAGGGTGCGATGTATTCGATGGCGCCCTGAGCGGGGATGACGGCGCCGACCATGCGCTCGGACGGGTGCCACTTGGTGCCGGTGAAGTAGGTGAGGTTGGTGCCCGCGTGCACCCAGGTCGCGGCGATGCCGTTGGCCTGCATATAGGCTTGCGCTTTGGCGATGCGCTGGCGGTATTCGTCCTTCGCGATCGGCTTGACGCCGGCCATCATGTTCTTGAGTGCCGCCAGGGCCTCTTCCTTGGTTTTGCCACCTACGCCGATGGTCATGAATCTCTCTCCTGAATGAATATTATTTTAGCCTGGACACTGCTTGATTGAGATGTGGTTCGACAGGCTCACCACGAACGGAAAATTACAGGCCGTTCGTCACCGGCTTTAAGCATACCGGGGCAGGCTCTGAGCTTGTCGAAGGACTTGGTCAAATAGTCCCTAAATACCGCGTTTCCAAATGCCGCCGATAATGCCCCGCGTCCAGCGGGCTGCCGGTAGCGCGCGTCACCAGTTCATCGGTAGTCCAGCGGCTGGCCTGCAGCCAGATGTGATTGCGCAGCCAGTCGAACACCGGTCCCAGTTCGCCCGAAGCCATGCGCGCATCCAGATCCGGTGTTGCCTTGCGAATAGTGGCGAACCACTGCGCGGCGTACATGGCGCCCAGCGTATAGCTGGGGAAGTAGCCGAACAAGCCCTCGCCCCAATGCACGTCCTGCATGCAGCCATTCTTGTAATTGCCGCGCGTGTCCACGTCCAGCAGTTCCATCATCGCCGCATCCCACAGCGCCGGGATGTCGTCCGCTTCCACGCGGCCCTCGATCAGGTCGCGCTCGATGCGGTAGCGCAGGATTACGTGCAGGGGATAGGTGAGCTCATCGGCCTCGACGCGGATGAAGCTCGGCTGCACGCGCGTGAGCCAGCGGTAGAGATTGTCGGCCTCGAAGGCCGGCTGCGCGCCGAAGTGGCGGGCGATGCCGGGCGCCAGCAGACCGACGAAGGGACGCGACAGGCCGATCTGCATTTCGAAACTGAGGCTCTGGCTTTCGTGGATGCCGGCGCTGCGTGCCCAGCCCACCGGCTGGCCCAGCCATTCGCGCGGCAGGTTTTGTTCGTAGCGGCCATGGCCGGTCTCGTGGATCACGCCGAACAGGCTGCCGACGAAATCGTCCTCGCGGTAGCGGGTGGTCAGGCGCGTATCTTCCGGTACGCCGCCGCAAAAGGGGTGCGCGCTTTCGTCCAGCCGCCCGGCGTCGAAATCGAAGCCCAGCAGCTTCATCGCTTCCAGGCCGATAGCGTGCTGCGCGGATTTGGCGAAGGGCCCGGCGGGGACCAGTACATTTTCCTTGGTCTGCTTGTCGCGCACCTTGCGCACCAGGCCTGGCAGCCAGGTGAGCAGGTCGCCGAATAGCACATCGAGCTTCTTGCCGGTCATGCCGGGCTCGTAGTAGTCCATCAAGGAGTCGTGCGGCGCCAACCCGGTATCGTCGGACAGGCGCTGCGCCTGCTCGCGCGCGCACTTCAGTACCTCGCGGAAATTGGCGAGAAAGCCCGGCCAGTCGTTGGCGGGACGCTGCGTGCGCCAGGCGTGTTCGCAGCGCGAGGTAGCGAGAGACTGTGCCTCGATCAGCGCGTCCGGCAGTGCGTTCGAGGCGCGCCAGTCGCGGCGAATTTCGCGCAGGTTGGCTCGCTGGAAATCGTCCAGCGTCTCCTTCTCCGCGTTCGACAACGTTGTCGCCAATTGCGGATCGGTGCGCATGCGGTGCATCAACCCGTTCATTTCCGCCATCGCCGCGGCGCGCGCGTCGTTGCCCTTGCTCGGCATCAGCGCGGCGCGGTCCCAGGAGGCGATCGATTGCAAATGGCCGAAGTGGTGCAGGCGCTGCCAGGTGGCTGTGAGTTCGGAATAGGCGGGGTGGGGCATGCAGGGGATACCTGGAAATTGGAAT
>CAZCKI010000492.1:2008-2742 GCA_964498815.1 uncultured Burkholderiales bacterium | reverse complement strand
TCGCCGACAGCATCGCCGCGGTCGTGACCGGCTTGTAACGGCGCGGGATCGTGCCGGTCAGCAGCTTGGCTCTGCGCTTTTACGCCTGACGGCGGCATAGATGCCGGCCGACGCCGCCACACGTTCGCGTGCCGCGACCCTGCAGAAGGAACTCGCCGAGCACCTGCACCGCTATCACGTACTCGATGACCCGGTCGTCTCCGATGCCGAGTACGACCGCCTCTTTCTGGAATTGCAGGCGATCGAGGCGGCGCATCCCGAATTGGCGGCAACCGATTCGCCCACCCAACGCGTCGGCGGCGCACCGCTTACGCAATTCGCGCCGGTCACGCACCGCCTGCCGATGCTTTCGCTCGGCAATGCCTTCAGCGATGACGACATTGTCCAATTCGACCGGCGCTGCCGCGAGGGCCTGGGCCTGGACGAAATCGAATACGCTTGCGAGCCGAAATTCGATGGACTCGCCATCAGCCTGCGTTACGAAAAGGGGCGCTTCGTGCAGGGCGCCACGCGCGGCGACGGCAGCGTCGGCGAAGACGTCACCGCCAACCTGAAAACGGTGCGGTCGATTCCGCTTTCCATCGAATGCAAGGCCGACAGCCTGGAAGTGCGCGGCGAAGTGCTGATGCTGACGCGCGACTTCGAGAAGCTCAACGAACGACAGGCGGCTGCCGGCGAAAAGCTGTTCGTCAATCCACGCAACGCATCGGCGGGCGCGCTGCGGCAACTCGACC
>CAZCKI010000492.1:0-1998 GCA_964498815.1 uncultured Burkholderiales bacterium | reverse complement strand
CCTGTCGGGCGTGACAGCTACCGCTACCCATGCAGCCTGCATGGACTGGCTGGCGGCACTGAAGTTTCCCGTATCCGGTGAGCGGCGCGTGGTGCGCGGCGTCGACGGCTTGCTGGCTTACTACCGTGGCATCGGCGAGCGTCGCGCAAGCCTTCCCTTCGGCATCGACGGTGTGGTCTACAAGGTCAATCGCGTCGAGGAGCAGCAGCGACTCGGCTTTGTCTCGCGCGCACCGCGCTTCGCGATCGCGCACAAATTTCCTGCCGAAGAAGCGACTACCTTGCTGCTGGACATCGATGTACAGGTGGGACGCACCGGCGCGATCACACCGGTGGCGCGCCTGCAGCCGGTGTTCGTTGGCGGCACCACGGTGTCCAACGCGACCTTGCATAACGAGGACGAAATTCGTCGCAAGGACCTGAGGATCGGCGACACCGTAGTGGTGCGCAGGGCGGGCGATGTGATTCCGGAAGTGGCGTCGGCGATCTACGCGAAGCGGCCGGCCGACGCGCGCGAATTCGTCATGCCGACCCGCTGCCCCGAATGCCAGTCTGCGATCGTACGGCTGGAAGGCGAAGCCATTGCCCGCTGCAGCGGCGGACTGTTTTGCCCCGCACAGCGCAAACAGGCGCTGCTGCATTTCGGCCAGCGCCGGGCAATGGACATCGAGGGCCTCGGCGACAAATTGGCCGATCAATTGGTGGAGGCCGGCATGGTGCACACACCGGCCGACCTGTACCGGCTGCAAGTCGCGCAACTCGCTTCGCTGGAGCGGATGGCGGAAAAGTCCGCCGCCAATCTGGTCGAGGGCATCGAAAAGAGCAAACAAACCACTCTTGGAAAATTCCTGTATGCGCTCGGCATCCGCCAGGTCGGCGAGTCGACCGCGCGCGATCTTGCCCAGCACTTCGGCTCGATCGAAGCCATCATGTCGGCTCGCGAGGAAGAGTTGCTGGCGGTGCCCGATGTCGGGCCGGTGGTGGCGGAAAGTATTCGCGGCTTTTTCGACGAATCGCACAATCGCGGCGTGGTGGAGCAGCTGGTCGCCTGCGGCATACACTGGCCTGCCATCGCGCCGCGCGCGATTGCAGCAGAACACCCCTTCGCCGGTAAAACGATGGTGCTCACGGGTACACTGTCGGTGATGACGCGCGATGAGGCCAAGGATCGGCTGGAGACGCTCGGCGCCAAGGTGTCCGGAAGCGTTTCGAAAAAGACCGACTTCGTCGTCGCCGGCGTCGAAGCTGGCAGCAAGCTCGACAAGGCCCAGGAATTGGGGGTGACGGTCCTCGACGAAGCACAATTCATCGCCATGCTCAACAGACCCTAATTCGCAACCATGAAAAAAATCACCAAAGCTGTCTTTCCCGTCGCCGGTCTCGGTACCCGCTTCCTGCCCGCCACCAAAGCCAGCCCCAAGGAAATGCTGCCGGTGGTGGACAAACCGCTGATCCAGTACGCGGTGGAGGAGGCTGCGGCTGCCGGCATTACCGAAATGATCTTCGTCACCGGCCGCGGCAAGCGCACCATTGAGGATCATTTCGATAAAGCCTACGAGTTGGAGGCGGAACTTTCCGCCAAGGGAAAACATAAACAGTTGGATGAAGTCCGCAAGATGCTGCCGGCGGGGGTGCAATACGTGTACGTGCGCCAGCCGGAAGCGCTGGGGCTCGGCCATGCCGTACTTTGCGCCAAGCACCTGGTAGGAAATGAGCCATTTGCGGTGATCCTCGCCGACGATTTGATCGATGCCAGGGTGCCGGTCATGAAGCAGATGGTGGCCGAGCACAAGAAGCACGGCGGCTCGGTGCTGGGTTGCGTCAATGTGGAGCGCCGCGAGACGTCTTCCTACGGCATCGTCGCCTCCAAGCCGATTTCGAAAAAAGCCGGTGAGCGCGTTTCCAAAATGTCGGCCATCGTCGAAAAGCCGAAGCCGGAAAATGCGCCGTCGACCTTGTCGGTGGTGGGGCGCTATATACTCTCTCCCCGCGTATTTGC
>CAZCKI010000491.1:0-2742 GCA_964498815.1 uncultured Burkholderiales bacterium | reverse complement strand
AGCACGCGTCCCCATAGCGAGCGCCGCCACCTATTCACGGGTACAATCGGCCAACGCTGCCTTCTTATCCGCCCGACCCAAAATGACCGACGGCTTGTCCGCGGAACTCGCGGAGAAAATCCGGCAGACCGAATTGGACTGCCACCTGCGATCCGCAAAAATCCGGCAGTCCGGCAGCATGAAGGACATTGCGCAATTGAAGGACCTGATCCTGCGCGGCGAAATACGCGAAAAATCGCACTTGGTCCGGGGCCTCACACAGCTTTCGCACACTGCCGAGACCCGCATGCGCGAGATCCTCGACAATCACATGATCGAATTGAGGGCGCAGACCGATTTGCAGGTATTCGAGCAATTGCGCAGTCATTTCATGCACCGTGAATGGTCGTTCATGAAGGGGCCGTTCCCCTTGTTGTACCGTGAAGCCGAGAACGAGTCGGAAAAATTATTGCGGCGGATGGAGCAGGCTTTCGAAAGCCAGAAAAAGCGTACGCGCGGCAAGACTTGAACAACGAGAATCCGGACGACGGCCTGCGGCACGCTCCGGTCACATCCATGGACACGGAAATCCAACACCCACTCCCGCCGGCCAGCCAGCCGGAACCCTCCGCCGAGGTTAAAACGCCCGTCCTGCTGTTGCTGCTGGCCGCCTTCCTGCTGCCCGGATTGATCGGCCGCGATCCCTGGAAACCCGACGAAGGCTATTTTTTCGGCATGGTGCACAGCCTTTTGCAGGGAGGCGACTGGCTGGTGCCGACGCTAGCGGGTGAACCGTTCATGGAAAAACCGCCGCTGATCATGTGGCTGGGAGCACTTTTCGCCAAGCTGACGGCGCCGCTATTGGCCCCGCACGACGGCGCCCGCCTGGCTATCGGCCTGTGCATGGCGGTGACGGTGTTGGCGGTAGGCGCGGCGGCGCGGCGTGCGCTGGGCGTCGGCAACGGCCGTGTCGCCGCACTCACACTGCTGACCTCCTTAGGCATTCTGCTGAACAGCCATATGCTGATCGCCGACATACCGCTGATGATGGGCGTCGCCATTGCCTTGTGCGGTTATGCGCGCATTCTCGAACAACCGGTGGCGGGCGGCGTGTTGCTGGGCTGCGGCGTGGGCGCCGGCTTCCTCGCCAAGGGTCTGCTGGCGCCGGGCGTCATCGGCGTGGCGGGACTGCTGCTGCCGCTGATCTTTCCGCAATGGCGCAGCCGCAACTACCTGCGCGGCCTGGCGGTCGCGGTTGCGGTCGCCCTGCCCTGGCTGGTGGTATGGCCTGCGCTGCTCTACCTGCGCTCGCCTACGCTGTTCGCCGAGTGGTTCTGGCAGAACAATATCGGCCGCTACCTCGGTTTCTCCGTCGCCCAGCTCGGCGCCACCAACGATCCCGGCTACTGGCAACGGACCCTGCCCTGGTTTACCTTCCCGCTTTGGCCTCTCGCGGCATGGACTCTTTGGCAGGAACGCCGTGCCCTGCGCGCGCGGCACTTGCCGGCGGCCAGCGAAGCGAGCCTTCTGGTGTTGCTGGTCACTCTCGCAGTACTGACCAGCTCGGCCTCGGCTCGCGTCATCTACGCACTGTCGTTGCTGCCGCCGCTGGCGATACTGGCGGCACCGGCGCTAACGCGCATGTCGGCGCGCGTGCATCGTTCCATCGACTGGGCGGCGCGCCTGACCGCCGGCGGCATTTGCCTGGTGCTGTGGTACGCGTGGCTCTTGACCCTCAACACCGGCGTCACCCCGGCCTGGCTGCAGCTGACCCAACACTTTCCCGGCAACTACCCGTTTGCCGCCGCCGGCTCCGGCATGGTCTGCGCGCTGCTTCTGGCGGTCCTGTGGATCATATTGTTGTTTCGACTCAAGGCGCTACGCAATCGCGGACTGGTCAGTTGGGTGGCGGCGGTCGCCCTGCTGTGGGGCACGGTCGCGACACTCTGGTTCCCCTGGATCGACATCGGCAAGAGTTATCGCGCCACTTTCCAGCAACTGCAGGCGGCCCTGCCTGAAAAGCGCAATTGCCTCACCAGCCATGGACTCGGCGAATCCGAGCGCGGTCTGCTGCACTATTTCACCGGCATCCTGACCATACGCCACGAGTTGCGCGGCGATCCCGGCTGCGACTTCGTGCTGGTGCAGAGCATCGCCGGCGAAGTTCCGTGGTGGCAGCAGCACGGCTGGCGGGTACTGTGGCACGGTAACCGACCGGGCGACCGGCGCGAGCGCTTCTGGCTGTTCGCGCGGCCGTCCCTCGTGAATTAGGGAAGGTCTGATCGCCGTCCGCGCCGAACGGCTACCGTTGGCGCCCGCCGGATTGCGGTCCGTCGCAACACCGCCCTTGCCGCTCACTCACGCCGATAGCATGCTGCCAACCTACTGTGGAGGCATCTATGCTGGACGCGAAAGAACTACACAAATCGTATGCAGGGCAGCCGGCCGTCGCCGGCGTGTCCCTGCAGGTACACCCGGGCGAAATTGTCGGCTTGCTGGGGCCCAACGGCGCCGGCAAGACTACGACGCTATCGATGATTTGCGGGCTGACCACCCCCGATTCGGGTCTGGTCACCGTCGGCGGATTGCCGATGGGAAACGGCGCCTGCCCGGCCAAGCAACGCATCGGCCTGGTGCCGCAGGATCTGGCGCTCTACGACGAATTGCCGGCGCGCATGAACCTGGAAACCTTCGGCGCGCTGTACGGCCTCGACCGCGCCACGTTGCGTACGCGCGCCGACCAGGCCCTGGAACTGGTCGGCC
>CAZCKI010000490.1:0-2754 GCA_964498815.1 uncultured Burkholderiales bacterium | reverse complement strand
CGCACGAGCAGGAAGAACTGAAAATGACCGTCTCGATCGGCGTCGGCGTCATCGCTCCCGCTGACATGAATTTCGACGTGGTGCTGCGCCGCGCCGATCAGGCGCTGTACGCGGCCAAGACTGGCGGGCGCAATCGGGTGGAGATGGCGAAGGCGCCGGTTATTTCTTAAGTCGAAAAATCAATGCGCTCATCGCTAAGACAAGCCCCGACGCAGTTAGCTTTTCTGAAGTTCCATGCCTTTCAATTTATTCAGGACATCCCAGAGCAGCTTGACGCGATCAAAGACAATTCGAATCTGCTCCTGTCGTGCATCAAAAATACTTGTGTGACGAAGGTCAAGATTCAAAATGATGCTTTCGAGTCGGCTCATCCAAAGTCGATCGACATGACTTGCATCAACTAGGCCGGCCAAATAACGCTTCTCGAATTCACCAAAGCCCATAACATCAAAACGACGATTGGCTCCGCTTACCGGGACCATCATCATTTCACCGATTGCAGCCTGCCAATCTCTATAAATGTAGGCTTCCCTGATATTGAAATACTCAATGGCGCGCAAGCGTTCCGCCTCCACAAGACGATCAGGAATCATAACTTTCAAATGCTGCGAAAGAAGCGCAGCTGCTGATTTGCACAGCGTAAGTTGCGCCGAATCATCGAGTTCGCTTACGCGCTCTTTTTTCGTATTCACCAGCGCATTGTCTAAGCAGAGGTCTAGTTCAGCCCCAAGAGCACTCTGAGTTTTGACGTCGGGATGATTGCCAGCCGGAATGCTCCACAGCCGAATAAGCTCGTTCAATCGAATTAGTTCGACGTGCTGGCCGTCTGCAAATGCTTTTTCGAGATCGTTTATTCGTTGCTCGATGAGCTGTGACTCAGCGTCCATTGCCGGGTTCAAATAAGAACGCTCCTTTCGTAGAGCGCGAATCCACCCGAAAACGGCTGCTATTCGATATAACGTGCTTACTCTCTTGTACTCGACATATACTGATTTTGGAGCATCTGGCAGCAAGTATGTGGCAGGGCGATCCTGAATGATTTCTTCCAGTCGCCACTTGAGGCTATCAACCTCTCGTCTTAGAGGGGCCGCATATTGCCAAACGACATCGCGCACTGTTTGGCTTTGGTCATGCCGCTTATCCAGCAATGTTTTGGCCCGCTGCCAACGCGGTATGAGAATGGCAACAGCAGCGCCTACCAACGCCGCGAGCATAGCGGCGGCAGCTCCTATTAGTCCAGCGATCACTTTTTCATCCATGATTTCCGCCCCGGGGATTTTGTTTGACATGCGCTCGTCAAGGGTTTGCGCAATTCGAGATGTAGGGTTCGCTAATGTTCGATATTTGTTGGCCCACTATAGCTGAGACCCAAGATGAAAAAACCTACCTGCTAAGGTAGGGCGCCTAAAAATCTGAGGAAGGTTCAGGCGCCGCTCCCGCGTGCGAGGAAGGTGTCAGACTACTCCGGCGAGAAAATGTGCGAAGCTTTTGGACTCCTTCCCTCACGGCTGTGTGGGAAGGCTGGGATGGGAGAATTTTCGCAGGGGGTGGGCATTACCCCTATCCCCCACCCCCGTTGCAAGGGGAAGGGGTTAACTATCGATGACTACGGGCCTACAACCTTTGATACGCGTTTTCAGGCCATGATTAGAGGGCTGTCCCGCAGCACTTCTTGAATTTTTTGCCGCTACCGCAAGGACAGGGGTCGTTGCGGCCAATCTTGGGTGTCTCACGCACATAAGGCTCGCCGATCACATCATTGTCGTCCCCCCAAAGACCCAGCATGGCCTCGGCCGCACTGTCGATATAGCCGCGGCCTACCTCGTTCATCCGCGTCGCTCGTTGCGCTCGCGATAAGTCCATGTCGAATTCGAGGTCTTCCAGCGGTTCGAAATAGGCGTCAATCAAGCCCTCGACGTACCAGCCTCGTACTATCGGCAAATACACCATTGCCCCGAGATCTGCCAGCGTTCCCGCGTGACAAGCCAGTAGTCCGTTGTCGCCCCGTCGGCGATTCGGCTTTGCGCGAAGTTCCGCCGCTACGCGTTCAGCGGAAACGAGGACGTGTCGCGCCACTTCCTGCTCGTCTGCGTCGCCGTTCACCGCGCAAATCGACAAGGCATCGAGTGCAACAAGGCGAAGCCATTCGCTGACCTCGTCATCTTCAGCCAGAGTCACCAGAACATGCATGTCTCCATCGAACACGCTGGCGAGACAGCGATTGAGCAATTCGCCGGCAAAGTCGCCAAACAAAATTTCAGCTCGTGCCTTTGGTTGTCGGCTGAAAGCGACCGCCGGTCGATAAGCGCGCTCGTCGCGCCATTCTGCCAGCAACACCAAAGCATGTAGATGCAGCGCATAGTCTTGCTCTTGAGCGGGCGTGGGGTCGGCGGCCAAAGTCTCCAGGGTGGAAACTAAGTAGGGCGCAAGTTGTTCCCGGAATGCGCTGGCTTCGTTCAGGACAGCAATTGGGTCACTTTCGCCGATATACGTTAGACGTTCGCGAAAGTAGAACCACACTTCTTCGGGAGTGGCCCTCGTCGGGAGATGGTCCGCCGGTGTGTTCATGACTTGTGATATATCTCCGCTCCCCTTTTCACAAACTCCACCGACTTGATTTCCATCCCCTTCTTCAGCGCCTCGCCTTCGGCGATGCCCTGCGCCTTGGCGAAGTCGCGCACGTCATGGGTGATTTTCATGGAGCAGAAGTGCGGTCCGCACATGGAGCAGAAGTGCGCGAGCTTGGCGCCTTCC
>CAZCKI010000489.1:0-2769 GCA_964498815.1 uncultured Burkholderiales bacterium | reverse complement strand
TACAGCGCGGCGAGGCCGGGCGCGAAATAGCCGTCGTCGTTGGAGAGGAGAATACGCATGAGAAAGGGAAGAATACGCAGGTGAAATTATGCCACAGCCCCCTCTGCGACCCTAGGGAAATAGCGCCTGTACGAGGCATCTCCCACGCTGCTTGGCGTTGTCGTTATAATTCTGTTGCACCGCAATATCGACGGTTGATTCCAGGGGTTCCTCGAACATGAGCTTTCTTGCCGCCCGCCTCGCCCGCGTCAAACCCTCCGCCACCATCGCCATCTCGGCCAAGGCCAATGCCATGAAGGCGGCCGGCAAGAGCGTGATCGCCCTTTCCTTCGGCGAGCCGGACTTCGATACGCCGCAAAACATCAAGGATGCCGCCATTCGCGCCATCCAGGCCGGCGACACCAAGTACACCGCCGTGGACGGCACGCCGAAGCTGAAAGAGGCGATCATCGCCAAGTTTCAGCGCGAGAATGGGCTTGCCTACAATGCCAAGCAGATCACGGTCGGTACCGGCGGCAAGCAGGTGATTTTCAATGCCTTCATGGCGACGCTGTCGCCTGGCGACGAGGTCATCATCCCCGCGCCGTATTGGGTTTCCTATCCGGAAATGGTGCTGCTGGCCGAAGGCAACCCGGTAATCGTGCCGTGTCCGCAGGAGAACGGCTTCAAGATGCGCGCGGCCGACCTGGAAAGGGCGATCACCCCCCGGACCAAGTGGGTGCTGCTGAATTCGCCGTCGAATCCCACCGGTGCGGCATACACCAGGGCCGAATTGAAAGCGCTCACCGATGTGCTGGTGCGCCACCCGCAGGTTTGGGTCCTGACCGACGATATGTACGAACACCTGGTCTACGACGACTTCGAGTTCTCCACTCCCGCGCAGATCGAACCGGCACTGTACGGCCGCACGCTGACCATGAACGGGGTGTCGAAGACCTATTGCATGACCGGTTGGCGCATCGGTTACGCCGGCGGGCCCGAGGCACTCATCAAGGCGATGAGCGATGTGCAATCGCAATCGACTTCCAACCCTTGTTCGATCAGCCAGGCAGCTGCGGTGGAAGCACTGAACGGCCCGCAGGACTTCATTGCGCCCAACAATGCGACCTTCAAGTCGCGTCGCGACCTGGTCGTCGGAATGTTAAACGCGGCGCAAGGTTTGAATTGCCCGACGCCGGAAGGCGCCTTTTACGTGTACCCGAGTTGTGCCGGCCTGATCGGCGCCAAGACCCCGGCGGGAACAGTTCTGCGCAACGACGAGGACGTCATCACCTATTTGCTCGAAGCGCAGGGCATCGCGGTGGTGCACGGTGCGGCGTTCGGCCTGTCGCCGCACTTTCGCGTGTCATACGCCGCCTCAACCGAATTGCTGGAGCAGGCCTGCACCCGCATCCAGAAAGCCTGTGCCGATCTGAGCGTGCCGCAGGCAGTCGCAGCGTAGAAGACTAACCCATCGCCGAGTCGGCCATCAGCGCGGCCTCGATCTCGGCGAAGGAGCGCGCGATCTCAGTGGTCTGGATGGCAAAGCCCAACTGGCGCGCCACCTGTGCCAGCGAAAAGATGCCGCGAATCCTGACTTTGCCGCCCGCCTCCGGCTCCATCACCAGGGTGTGCTGGCGGCCGGCGTGTTTCAGGCTGGCAACGATGTGTCCGACCTTGGCGGCGCGTACATCGGCGTAGTCCAAGGCATCGATCTTGTCGGCGGGTGTCATCACGTCGGACACCAGGATTTCGGCGTGCTTGATGCGCCGCTCCTGAATCAGGCGCAGCGGCTTTTCACCCATGATGTCGGTGGTGGTGATGAGGCCCGCAAGGGTTTTGTCGGCATTGAGGGCCAGCAGCAGGCGCACGCCGCGTTGCATCATGTAGTGGTTGGCCGTTTCCATGCTGGCGTGCGGATCGATCACCGCGGCGAATACGTCCTGCAGGTCGGTCATCACGTCGGTCGCCGGCGAATCCATATCGACCTTGCGGTCCATGCTCGCCGGCCGCGCCACGCGCGCGGCGCCGCTCACGTTGTGCATCGTCAAAGGCTGGTAGTCGCGCATCGCTATTCTCCGGGGGGTAAGGTAATTACACGCCTTCGCCGCGGCGATTGCAATATGCTGCCGTGAAGTACTAGGCTTTGCTGAAGGTCAGCACGCCGCCCTTCACGCCGACCTTGATGCGATCCTTGGCGGCAAACTTGCCTTCCAGGATCTGCTTGGCCAGCGGATTTTCGATTTGCTGCTGGATGGCGCGCTTCAACGGTCGTGCACCGTACACCGGATCGAATCCTGCCTGGGCGATTTCGGCCAAGGCGGCGTCGCCGACGTCGAGTCCAATCTCCATGGCCGCCAGCCGCTTGACCAGGCCGGCCAATTGAATCTTGGCAATGGCGGCGATATTGCGTTCGTCGAGGGCATGGAACACCACCACCTCGTCGATGCGGTTGATGAATTCCGGCCGGAAGTAGTTTTTTACCTCGGCCATTACGGCGAGCTTGACCACGCCATAGTCGGAACCCGCCATTTGCTGGATTTGCAGCGAACCCAGGTTGGAGGTCATGACGATGACGGTGTTCTTGAAATCCACCGTGCGGCCCTGGCCGTCGGTCATGCGGCCGTCGTCCAGCACTTGCAGCAAGACACCGAATACATCGGGATGCGCTTTTTCGACCTCGTCGAGCAGGATTCCGCTGTACGGCTTGCGGCGGACGGCCTCGGTCAAATAGCCGCCCTCGTCGTAGTCCACGTAGCCTGGCGGCGCGCCGATAAGGCGGGCAAACGA